>JANQRO010000070.1 GCA_028284525.1 Myxococcota bacterium
CGGTGACGATCACCTCGGTGTGGTCGGAGCCGTAGCGGGGGATGTGGGTCACGGCTTCGTCGAGGTCGTCTACCACCCGCACCGCCAGGATCGGTGCCAGGTACGCGGCGAGCGACGCCGACTGGCCCGCCGAGTACCTGGCACCGATCCTGGCGGTGCGGGTGGTAGACGACCTCGACGAAGCCGTGACCCACATCCGCCGCTACGGCTCCGACCACACCGAGGTGATCGTCACCGACGACTACCACCGCGCGAACGAGTTCGTGCGACGGGTGAACTCGTCGACGGTGGGCGTCAACTGCTCGACCGCGTTCGCCGACGGATTCCGCCTGGGCCTCGGCGCCGAGATCGGCATCTCGACCTCGAAGCTCCACGCCTACGGACCGATGGGCCTCGAAGGGCTCACCGCGCAGAAGTTCGTCCTCTTCGGAGAGGGGCAGCTGCGCGAATGACGACGGCCGGGGTCGGCGTCTACGGCGGCACCTTCAACCCGATCCACGTCGGGCATCTGCGGGCGGCGGCCGAGGTCGCCGACGCCCTGGGTCTCGAGATCGTGCGCTTCGTGCCGAGCTGGGCGCCTCCCCACAAAGGCGGCGAGCCGATCGCCCCGGCGGCGGATCGTCTGGCCTGGGTGCGCTGTGCGGTCGCCGACGACCCGCGCTTCGTCGCCGACCCGATCGAGGTGGAGCGCGGTGGCGCGTCCTATCTGGTCGACACGCTTCGACAGGTGGGAGCCGAGCTCGCCCCGGCGTACCCGGTCTTCCTGGTCGGGAGCGACGCCTTTCGGGAGATGGGCGCCTGGCGGGCCCCCCGCGAGCTCTTCACCCTCGCCCACTACGCCGTCATGAACCGACCCCCCGAGTCGCCGGACCTGGACGCCTGGATCCCCGACGCGGTGCGGGAGGACCTCGAGGTCGCTCCGGACGGCGTCTCGGCCCGCCACCGGCGGGCCGGCACCTGGGTGCGTGCCGTGCCGATCCGCGGCATCGAGGTCTCCGCGTCCCAGATCCGGGCGCGACTGCGCGATGGCTGCTCGGTGCGCTATCTCGTGCCGGAGAGCGCCCGGGCCGCGATCGAGCGGTGCGCGGCCTACCGAGACCCCTCCTCCGCGGAGAGCGAGACCGAACGCGATGCCCCTCGACTGGCGTGAGAAAGCCGATCTCGCCGCGGAAGCGGCCCACGACCTGAAGGCCAACCGGGTCGTGATCCTCGAGGTCGGCGGCCTGGCCTCCTTCGCCGACGCCTTCGTGTTGGCGAGCGGTCGCTCCGATCGCCAGGTGCAGTCGATCGCCGACGCGATCGCCCGCGCCGCCAAGGAAGCTGGCGAGCCGCCCCTCGGCATCGAGGGCTACCGGGAGGGGCGCTGGGTGCTGATCGATCTCGCCGACGTCGTGGTCCACGTCTTCCAGGACGAGGTGCGCGAGCACTACGACCTCGAGCGTCTGTGGAGCGACGCCCCCCGCCGCCAGGCCAGCGCCGAGTCCTAGCCCACCCCTCGCCCCGCGGTCCCGCCGGAGAGCCTCCTCTCGGTGTCGTTTCGAGCCCTGGGTCACGCCGCCCTCGACTGGCTGCTCCCCCCGGTCTGCGCGGGCTGCCGCGCGGCGCTCGCCCTGCCGCGGCGCGCGCCGAGCCGGTTCGAGTGTTCCCCCGCGCTGTGCCCGCGCTGTCGCGGCCGCGTGTCGTGGAGTTCCCCCGCAGAGGTCGTGCCCATCGATCACGCCCTCATCGCTCGAGTCCGAGTGGGGGCGCGCTACGAGGGCGTCGTCGAAGAGTGGCTGCGCCGCTTCAAGTACCCGGGCGCTGGCCCGGCCGGCCTGTCGCCCGCTCCCGCTGCGGCCGTCGAGACCCTGCTGCTCCACGCGCTGGCGCAGCTCGACGACGACCCCGAGCGCGACACGCCCGTCGCGGATGCGGTGGTCCCCATCCCGAGCCCGCGGCGGCGGATCCGCGAGCGCGGCTTTCAGCCGACGGCGCTTCTCGCTCGGCGGGCCGCGGCGCACCTTCGTCTCCCGGTCGCGTGGCACGCGCTCCGCGCCCGCGGAGCGCGGCCCAGCCAGACGGGGCTCTCCCGCGTCGCTCGCCGTCGCAACGCCGCGGGGGCCTTCGCCAGCGGGCGTTCCTCCCTCGCGGGCGCGACCCTGCTGCTGGTCGACGACGTCGTGACGACGGGAGCCACCCTCGAGAGCGCAGCGCGCGCGCTGCGCGGGGGAGGGGCCGAGAGGATCCTCGCCGTGTGCGTCGCCCGCGCGCGTCTCGAGGACACTTGAGCCCCGGCCAGGTTGGATGACGTCCAGACCCGCTCGACGATTCGTCCGAAGGACCGAGATCCGATCCGCCCGGGTGGGTGACTTCGAGACCCGCTCGACGGCCCGTCGAAACACCGAGACCGGACTAGGCCCGGTGGGTCACCTCCAGAATCTTCGCGCACAGCCATTCCGGGTCGACGGGTTTCTTGAAGATCACGCCCTCGAGACCTTCGAGACGAGAACGCTTGATGATGTGATCCTTGTCGTAGTGAAAGGCGGTCATCATCAAGATGGGCAGCTTCGGCCAGCGTTCGCGCACCCGGGAGAAGAGCTCGTGCCCGTCCATGTGGGGCATCACGACGTCGGAGATCAACAGATCGAAGTCGGCGGCCTCGAGCTGCGCCAGCGCCGCGACGCCGTCCGACGCGGTCTCGACGCTGCAGCCCTCCACGCGTAGCAGGTCCGCCAGACTCGTCGCGATCCCGAGGTCGTCGTCTGCGACCAGCACCCGCAGCCCGATCATGCGGTCGTCTACCGAAGCGCGTCGCTCGCGACGCGGTCGGAGGTCGATCATCTTCGCCGGCCCGATGTACTCCACCGTCTCGTAGGTGTCGTCGGCGGCCATCTGCTCGAGACGAGCGAGGATCTCGGCGATGCGGGCGACCTCCCGGCGCAACGCATCGATCCGCTCGAGCTCGACCGAGACGTCTCCCTCCCCGGCGAGCCGCTCGAGGTCTCCTTCGAGAAGCTGGGCCTGGTTGGTGATCACGGCGAGCGGGTTGTTGATCTCGTGGGAGAGACCAATCGCCACCTCGCCCAGGGTGGCGAGCTGGTCCTTGTGCAGGATCTCCCGCAGATCCTTGGCGAACCCGATCGTGCCGTCTTCTTTCTCGTCCTCGTCGTAGAGGATCGTCCCGGAGATCGCGACGGGGATGTGTTCCCCGGTCTTGGCGAGGAAGTGGGTCTGGAACGCGTCCACCACCCCGGCCCCCCCGTGACCGGGGTCGCGCATCGCCTGCATCACCCGACGCGCCTCGGCGAGGTCGGGGTAGAGTTTGCCGACGAACTCGCCGAGCACTTCGTCGGCGCTGTAGCCCAGCGCGCGGCTCGCGCCATCGTTGTAGTAGATCACCTTGCCGGCGCCGTCGGTCGCGATGACGGAGTCGGTCGAGTGCGCGATCAGACGCTCGAGGCGATCCTGGCTGAGCTCCAATGGACCCCCTACTCGATCCCCTGCGCCGCGAGCCAGCGCTCGGCGTCGATCGCCGCCATACACCCGGTGCCGGCCGCCGTGACCGCCTGGCGGTAGACGGGATCGGTGGCGTCCCCACAGGCGAAGACCCCGTCGACGGTGGTGCGCGTCGTCCCCGGCTCGACCTTGATGTAACCGACCTCGTCGAGGGAGAGCTGCTCGCGGAAGATGGCGGTGTTGGGCTCGTGGCCGATCGCGACGAAGAGCGCGCCGACGGCGAGGTCCTCGACCCGGCCTTCGGCGGTGTTGCGCACCCGCACACCCGTGACCACGTCGTCGCCGAGCACCTCTTCCACCTGCGAGTTCCACGCGAAGCGGATCTTCGGGTGCTCGAAGGCCCGCTCCTGCATGATCTTCGAGGCGCGCAGGGTGTCGCGCCGGTGGATCACGGTCACCTCGGTGGCGTAGCGCGCGAGGAAGAGCGCCTCTTCCATCGCGGTGTCGCCGCCGCCCACGACGGCCATCGCCTCGCCCTTGAAGAGCGCGCCGTCGCAGGTCGCGCAGGCCGACACCCCGCGGTTCTGCAGCTTGGTCTCCGACTCGAGGCCGAGCCACTTGGCCGAGGCGCCGGTGGCGACGATCACGGAGTCGGCGAGGAAGGAGTGGGAGTCGCTCTCGATCGCAAAGGGTCGCTTCGAGAGGTCGACGCTGGTGGCGTCTTCACGCAGCACCCGGGCGCCGAATCGCACCGCCTGGGCCTCGAAGCGCTCCATCAGCTCGGGGCCCGTCACCGCCTCGGGGAACCCCGGGTAGTTCTCGACGTCGGTGGTCACCATGAGCTGGCCACCGGCGAGGAGTCCGCCGATCACCACCGGCTCGAGCTCGGCGCGGGCGGCGTAGAGCGCGGCCGTGTAGCCGGCGGGCCCGCTTCCGATGATCGCCAGCTTCACCCGCTCCTCGCCGTCGCTGCCGCCGGCCACGGGAGCGAGCAGCGGGTCGAGACGACCGGCGCGCTCGAGGGCGTGGAGCTCGTCGAAGCCGCCGACGTGGTCGGGACCGATCCAGATCTGCGGAACGGTGTAGCGGCCCGAGCGCTCGACCATCTCGTCGCGTCGCTCCGGCTCGCGCTCGATGTCGATCTCGGTCCACTCCTGGCCCTTGTCGGTGAGCAGGCGCTTGGCCATCACGCAGTAGGGACAGGTCTGCTTCACGTACATCACGATGTCAGTCATGGAGCCTCACGGGTGAGCGGGAGCACGCCGCCCGTCGCCACGGACAAGGGTAGAGAAGCGGGGGGTGTGCCACAGCCATCCTCTATCGGCCGCTCCCACCGCCCCCGTGAGGGGCGGCCGCGGGCCTCAGTAGCGCGCCGACTCGAGGAAGCGGGCGAGAGAGCCCTGCCACTCGCCCCGCCAGCGCGCCCGCGCCTCCTCGCCCGGGCTCTGTCCGCCGGCCAGCAGATCGTCGAGGGGATCGAGGAACACGGTCTCGTCGCCGAGCCCCTGGGCCTCGCCAAAGCGGGTCAACCCGGCCCGTGCCTGGGAGACGAGCTCGGCGGCGAGCTCGCGGACCGGGCCGCTCGGCGTCGCGGCCGCGAGCCCCTCGCGGGCCACCGTCGCGAAGACGGCGTCGCGGTCGTCGGGGCTCCAGCTGGCGCTGAGCTCGCGGGCGGCGCCGGCCGCCTCCGCGTCGTAGAGCAGTCCCTTCCACAGGGCGGGGATCGCGCAGAGCAGCTCGGGCGGCACCGCGTCGGCGCAGCGCACCTCGAGGATCCGCTTCACCCGCACCTCGGGGAAGAGGGTCGTGAGGTGACGCTCCCAGTCGGCCAGGGTCGCCACCTCGCCGCCGTGCCCACCGCGCCAGAACTCCCGGAAGGGCTTGCCGTGCATGGCCTCGTAGCGACCGTCGCGCACGATGAAGAACATCGGAACGTCGAGGGCCCACTCGACGTAGCGCTCGTACCCAAAGGAGGGCTCCCAGACGATCGGCAGCAACCCGCAGCGGTCGGGATCGGTGCGCCGCCAGACCTCCATACGCCGCGAGACGAAGCCGTTGAGCTCCCCCGCCGCGACGGGCGAGTTGGCGAAGAGCGCCGCGGCGATCGGGGTCGCCGCGACCCCGGTGCGCATCTTGTCCACCATGTCGCGCTCGTCGCTGAAGTCGAAGCTCACCTGCACCGACGCGGTGGCGTGCATCATGTGGAGCGCGAGCTCGCCCCGGGTGGGGAGGTACTCGCGCATGATGCGGTAGCGGGTGCGCGGCACCCGCGGCAATGCGTCGACGGATTCGGTGGGGTGGATCCCGGTGCCCAACCACGCGATGTCGAAGGGCTCGGCGACCTTGCGCAGGAAGTCGAGGTGGCGGTGGAACTCGGCGCAGTTGTCGCGCATCGAGCGGTAGGGCCGGCCGTTGAGCTCGACCTGGGCACCGGGCTCGAGGGTGATGCCGCCGTCGGGTCCGTCGAGGGCGACCACGTGACCGTCCTCGTAGATCGGCTCCCAGCGCGGGTCTTCGATGGCGATGTGACGCAACAGCCCTTCGATGCCGTCGCTGCCGGCGTAGTCGACCGGGCGCCCGTCGTCGCGGCGCACGGCGATCTTCTCGTGCTCCACCCCGACCCGCCAACGCGAAGCGTCCTTCTCGCCGGCGCGCAGATACCCCACGAGCTCGTCGCGACTCTCGACCGGTCGCTCGAGCTCGGCCGAGGCCTCGCGGTCGAGGGTCACCGGCGGGCTCGCCCGGAGCTCACGGCGCCGACGCCTCTTCGACGACCTGCCCGAGGAACTCGCCGAGAGCGCTCTGGAGCTCGGCCTCGTCGTCGACGGCGATGCTGCGACAGGGCCCCTCGTTCTTGCCGCGCCGGAAGGGACCGACCAGCGTGACCTCACCGCGCGCCTTCACCGTGAGGATGCCCACCGTGCGCCCCCGCCGGACCTCGAACTCCATCGCTCGCACGTGCTTCTGATCGAGCTCCGGCTCGCTCACCTCGATCTGCAGGTGGGGTGCGCCCGCGGCGCGCACCGAGTCGTGGAAGGCGTCGACCGCCTCGACCACCGCGCCGTGCAGGGCCTGCGCCGTCTCGCGGGCTCGCGCCAGGCTCTCGGTGTGGCCCGCTTCGCGGGTGCCGATCTCGGTCCCCAACGCGGCCAGCCGGCTGCGCAGAGCGCCCGCGACGCTATCGGTGGTGGGGTTCGCCACGCCGGGAATCGTTGCACAAAGCCCCATCCCCAGCACCCGAGACCGCAGCACCCGAGCCGGTGGGGGGCGGGGCCTAGAGGGCCTCGTCGGTGGGGACCAGCGAGAAGCGTCCCAGCCGGGCCAGACGCTCGTCGCGGGCCGCCACGAAGTCGGGCCAGTCGCGCTCGCTGATCGGCTCGGCGGTGGGGGCATCGATCGAGGCCGGGTTCACGTAGCGGCCGTTGCGCTGGACGCGAAAGCACACGTGAGGGCCGGTCGCCAGCCCGCTCTGGCCGACGTAGCCCACGCGCTGCTTCTGGAGCACCGGCTGTCCCACCGCAAGACCGGGAGCGAAGCGGGAGAGGTGGGCGTACGAGGACACGAAGCCGTTGTAGTGCCGGATCTTCACCAGCCGACCCGATGCGCCGGCCCACCCCTTGTAGATCACCTCGCCGTCGGCCACCGCCCACACCGGGGTGCCGACGGGCGCGGCGTAGTCGATGCCGCGGTGGGGCCGGTTGACCTTGAGGATGGGGTGGAAGCGCCGGGCGCTGAACGAGGAGCTCACGCGGCTGTAGTTGAGGGGCGCGACGAGGAAGCGTCGCTGTACCGAACGCCCGTCGGGGCGGTAGTAGCTGCCGCGTCCCTCGCGGCTCTCGAAGTAGACGGCGTAGAGATCGCCCGCGGCGCCCGAATACGACGCGGCGAGGATCCGCCCGGGGCCGAGATAGATCTCCCGTTCGCCTTCGGTCACGTAGTTGCGCTCGTAGAGCACGCGAAACTCGTCGCCCCGGCGCACCGCCCGGGAGAAGTCGAGGTCCCAGGCGAAGATCGACGCGAAGTCCGACGCCACCTGGCTCACCTCGCCGAGACCCTGGACCGCCTCGTAGAGCGAGCTCGTGACGACCCCCGCCATGCGAGAGACCCGCCGGGTGACGCGCGCGTCGAGGCGGAAGGCCCGATACTCGTCGGGCTGGTCCGCCACCGCCTCGAAGCGGTAGCGCTCGAGGGCCGACACCTCGTAGACGAAGCCCGCGAAGTTCCCCTCGCCGTCGAAATCGAGCTGATAGCGGTGCCCCGGCTGGGCGCGGCGAAAGTCGACGAGATGACGCATCCCGCGGTCGATCTCGTGGACGAGGGCGCTCGTCGCTCCGTGGCGCTTCAGCGCCGCCGCCAGGGTCTCTCCCGGTGCGAGCTCCCCGGCGTAGTGCGCCCCCGTCGAGGCGGCGAGGGTTTCGGCCTCGGGGGCCGCGGCCATCGTGGGATCGACGGGGGGAAGAGACGCCAACGGTGTGCGACTCGGCGACGCGGGGCGCGGCACCAGCACGTCGAAGTACCAGAGCGACGCAGTGAGCGAGCACAGGACGAGGGCCGTGGCACCCAGTCGCTGTTGGACGATGGGAATGCCGAGCCAATCCCACAGTTCCTCGACTCGGAAGCGCAGCGCCGCTGCGATCCGAGAGAGACGGTGCGTCCGTTGGGGCGGAAGCTCGAGCACCGGGATTCTCCCTCCGATTCCTGGTCCCGGAGACACCTCGTGCGCGGCTATAGTTAGCGAACGCAGTTGCACCTGGTGCGGGTTTTCCCCGCAGGGGGCCTTTTCCGGGTTTTTTGGAAGGCGGCATTGTACCAGCAGCTCCCGAGATTCCGTCGTCGCTTTTGGAATCGGGCTCGACGCGGCACCAAACGGCGTTTCGCAATTGGGGCGCTCACTGCACTGTCTTTACTGTGGTCCTTTCCCACCGAAGCGATCTGGCCCTTCGGCGCCGACGAAAAAAAACTGCCCGCCGAAACCGCCCCTGCAGATCACTCGCCGGCGGGACTGCTCTCCCGGGCCATTCAGACCCGCACGGTGAATCCCCCTGGCGACGAGCGACCCCTGGCCCAGCTCTTTGTCGACGAGTTCACCCGGGCGGGCGTCGAGAGCCGACTGATCGAGACCCCGTCGCCCGGGGGAGCCTCCCGGGTGGGCCGCGCGGCGGCGTGGGCCCGGGTCCCCGGCACCGGCGCCCGGGCGCCGATCGTGCTGCTCTCGCACTTGGACGTGGTGCCGGCGGAGGGAGAGGGCTGGGCCTTCGACCCCTTCTCCGGGGCGGTCGTCGGCGGCTACGTGGTGGGCCGTGGCGCCCTCGACGCCAAGGGCGTCGGCGTGGTGCACCTGCTCACCCTGCTCGCGCTCGCCGAGCGGACGACCCCCCTCGAGCGCGACGTGATCTTTCTCGCCACCCCCGATGAGGAGACCGGTGGTCAGCACGGAGCCGCCTACCTCCTCGAGCACCACCGCGACCTCCTCGGGGGAGCCGAGTATCTGCTCACCGAAGGGGGCGGCATCCTCATGAGTGAGATCGGCGCGCCCAACATCTGGGGCGTGACGATCGCCGAGAAGGCTCCGTGCTGGATGCGGCTGCGAACCGAGGGGGTCGGCGGTCACGCCTCGAGCGCCGGCCCGGGCGGCGCCGTACCCCGGCTGGTGCGGGCGCTCGCCCGGATCGCCGAGATCGAGACCCCGGTGCGGGTGATCCCGGAGGTCGAGCGGATGTTCCGGGAGATGGCACCCCTGGCGGCGCCCGAGGACCGCGGGGGCTTCCAGGCGCTGTCCCGGTCGCTGGCGGAGGAGAGCGCCTTCCGGGACCGCTTCCTCAGCAGCGGCCGGCGCGCGGCGCTGGTGCGCAACACGGTCACCCTCACCGTGATCCACGCCGGGTCGAGCACCAACGTCGTGCCCCCCGAAGCGCGCGCGGAGATCGACTCCCGGGTGCTCCCCGGCGAGAGCTGTCTGGCCTTCATCGAGTCGATCCGCCAGGTGGTGGACGACCCCGAGGTGGAGATCGAGCCCAAGCTCGCCTTCGAGAGCCGCACCGCACCCGCCGACACGCCGCTCTTCGCAGCGATCGCCCGGGTGGCCGCCGAACTCGACCCGGGCTCCTTCGTGGTGCCCCGGGTGATCGCGGGCTTCACCGATTCCCACTACTTCCGCGACCACGGGATCATCGCCTACGGCTTCGTGCCCCGTTGGCTCCCGGCGCGGGAGACCCGGGGAATCCACGGGGTGAACGAGCGCATCTCGGTCGCGAACCTCGACCGCGGTGTCGATGCGATGCTGCGGATCCTCGACGAACTCGACACCGCTGAGGCCGCGGCACGCTGATCGCCGCCGTGCGCGGGACCGATCCTCGGCGAGCTCGACCGGGACGGGGCCTCGACGCCCTGGTCGTCACCGCTGCGCGATACCGATCCTCGACGAGCGACGCGAGAGCGACGAGGCGTCTTCGGCTCTCGCCACCGCAGGCGCGGGCTAGGCGCCGCGCAGCTCCTGCACGGCCTCGTGGAGGGTCTGGAAGAGCGGCTCGATCTCGTCGAGCTCCAGACACGAGAACGCCACGCGGATGTCGCGGGGCCCCGTCGCGATCAGCCCGACGCCGTAGCGCTCGAGGAGGTGCACCCGGGTCGCCTCGGCCTCCACCCCGTGGAGCGCGACGCACATGAAGTAGCCGCTGTTGAAGGGGTAGGGCGTGAAGCTCTCGCGGTAGGCCTCCCGATGCACGACCTCGTGGACGACCTCGGCCCGGGCCCGCAGCACGTCGGCCTTCTCGGCGCGCTCGGCGGCGACGGTCTCGGCGTCGAGGGCGTGCTCGACCAGGGTCTGGGAGAGCAGCGGGCTGTTCGAGATCGCCCCGCGAATCGCACCGCGGCACTTGGCGTCGAGCACTTCGCACACCGTCTCGGCGCTCTCCGGATCCCCGGGCCCGACCGTGAGAAACCCGCAGCGGAGCCCCCAGGCGAAGAGCTCCTTCGTCGCGCCGTCCAGACGCAGCGCGAGCAGGTTCGGATGACGCGCCGTGAG
The DNA here is from genome assembly GCA_028284525.1 of Myxococcota bacterium. Taxonomy (GTDB): domain Bacteria; phylum Myxococcota_A; class UBA9160; order UBA9160; family PR03; genus JANQRO01. The sequence continues at coordinate 10,460 of JANQRO010000070.1, forward strand.
CAACCCGAACAGGGACTCGGTCATCGACTCGCCGCCGACGTGATAGAAGAGCCCGAAGTAGGCGTCGTCGCAGAGGGCGACGATGCGCGTCCCCGCCGCGGCCTGCTGGGCCAGCGCCTCGGCGATCGCGTGGCCTTCGGCCACGCTCGGCATGTAGCCCGTCGGGTTGTTGGGGAAGTTGAGCAGCACGATCACCTTTTCGTGCTCCGCGGCGCAGCGCGCCAGCGCCTCGCGCATGCCGGCGGTGTCGAAGCCGTCGCCGGCGTAGAAGGGAAAGGTCTCGATGGTGGCGCCGAGCCGCACCTCGTAGGTGAGTCGGTAGTTCCCCCAGAGTTTGTCGGGAAGCAGAATGCAGTCTCCCGGGTCGACGAAGAGGTCGCCCACCAGCGCGAGGCCGTGGGTGAGGGCGCTCGTTACGACGGGCAACCCGAAGGGCTTGCCCGCGAGACTCGGGTTGTCCTCGAGCTGCTTGCGCCGCCAGCGCTCGCGCAGCCCCGGACGCCCCGCCGGCGGTGCGTAGGGGTAGACGTCCGCGGGCTCGAGCCCGGGGAGCTCGGCCTGCATCGAGGGCAGGTACATCGGACCGTCGCCTTCGGTCGCGATGCCGATCGTAGCGTTGAAGCGGTGGGCCTTCTCCTTGGCCTCGGCGGTCTGGGAGAGGATCCCGCGCGGGAAGTAGAGACGCGAGCCCAAGGCCGAGAGCATGGCACGCACCGGGGGTGCGGCCGTCTCCAGGCGGTCGTTGAGCTCCTGGGCGAGGGGATTGAGTGTGCTGGGGGACATCGCGGGCGGAACGTAGTGTCTTTGCCCGCTCCATTCGAGCACCTCGACGTAGGGCGCGAAGCCCTGCGCCCGCCAGAAGGCGCGGGCGGGGTCGTTCGCCGCGAGCACCCGCACCTCGATCCGCGCGCAGCCCGCCTCGGCGAGCGTGGCGAGGGCCGCCGCCACGAGCCGGCGCCCCAGCCCCTTGCGACGCGCAGCGGGTGCCACCCAGAGCTCGTCGAGAGCGCCGCGGCGGGTCTCTCGCACCGCGGTCGCACCCTCCACGCAACGCGCGACGCAGAATCCCGCGGGTGTGTCGCCCTCGAGCCCGGGCGGGTCGGCGACGAGCAGGTGGACGCGGGGGTCGCGAAGCTCCCGATCCACGGCGGCTGCCAACGCCTCGCGCGCCCCCGCGGCGAGGGCGTAGCTCGGGTGGAGGGCGGCGTGGTCGTCGAGCAGCTCGCCCCACATGGCGAGTAGCGCGGCGCGATCGCCCGGCCCCGCGCTGCGGACGCCTAGATGCGGCGATCGACGTCGGGGAAGCTTCGCCACACCGGCACCCCGCAGAAGTGGTCGCCTTCGGTACAGCGCGGTCGGATGTGGCCGCTGCGGACGAAGCACGGGGGACCGACGTGACGGACGAGGGCGGGATGGACCGCGGCGACCTGGTGGATCTCGTCGATCGACGCGTCGAAGATCTCGCGCTGCGCGTTGAGACAGGTCCGCATCGTCCACTTGTGGAGCAGGTGGAGGAGCGATCCGCTCTCCTCGAAGCGCACCGCGAGCGCGTTGGGCAATACGTAGAGCGCCGTTTCGGGACTCTCCCCCACGGCGAGCAACTGGGCCCGGGCCTCCCAGGCGGCTTCGCAGGCCTCCCGGAACACGGCGTGGGCGCCGGGGTCGTCGCGGATCAGCTCGGGCTCGACCACGTCCACCGTCGCCGGGACGGTGCGCGAGAGCATCGGCCGCGAGCCCGGCACCATGCGATGCCGCTGGTCCTGGGAGTCGGCGCTGTGGGAGAGCTTCTTGCGGAACGAGAAGTGCGCGTGCTCCAGGGCGCGCATCAGCGGGGCGTGGGTGGAGACGTTGAGCGTCTCGAGGCGGTAGCGGTTGTGGGCGGGGTTCAGCACCAGCTCGAGCGCCTCGTCGTCACCCAGATCGCTGCGACCGAGCACGTGGCGCACGGCGGTCGCCACCACCTCCGGGGCGCGGGGGGTGTAGTCGACGAGGCGTGAGCGGCGGCCTCCGAGCGCCTTGTCGAAGGCCTCGGCGAGGGCGTGGTCACCGACTCCGGGCGGGGCGACGAGTCGCTCGAGGGTCTCGTCCTCGGGAAGCGTCTCGACACCGATCGCGCCGAAGAAGGCCGGGTCGAGACGCTCCACCGCCGCGACCATGGCGTCGACCACGCGCTTGGCCTCGCGGGGGACGTCGCAGGCCTCGGCCATGCGACGGATCCGGTGGAGGACGATCCCCGACACCGTGTAGACCATCGCCGTGTGACACGCGATCGGGATCACGTAGCGCGCCGTCTCGATCGCCTTCTTCTCGGCCTCGCGCTCGACGTTGCGGCCGAAGGCGCGGTTCTGCCGCCGGTCGAGACGCCAGAGCTCGCCGAGGATGCGTCGGGTCACCGGCTTGAGCCGCTCGGTGAGCTCGCGGTACGCCGCCCACGCGTCTTCCACCGCCCGCAGGTAGATCGCGCGCGCCTCGCCGCCCAGCACCGGCGGGACGTGGGCCCGCACCTCGTCGAGACGCACGTAGCGCTGGCTCTGTTGCTCGGTGTTGTAGAAGGGGAAGGCGTGCAGGAAGCACCACACGAGCTGGCGAGAGATCCCCGACAGAGAGAACTCGAAGGTGGCGTGCTGGTAGACGGTGTGGTGGCCGCCCTGGAAGGTGAGCGGGCCGATGTTCTCGCGCTGGCGATCGGTGACCTCGTCCGCCTCGATCACCCGCGACGAGTAGCAGGTGCGAGCCGCGGCGATCGCGTCGTCGTAGGGCGCCTGGAAGGCGTTGCGAAGCCGGACCTCGGGCCCGTGGTCGAGCACAGCCACGATCGTGCGCGTCGCCTCTCGGTGGAGCGTTGGGGAGGGGAGGGCGGGAAGCGCGACGGTAGCAGACCGGCAACAAGCCACTGAGTGCCGCGAGGCGAATGGTTTTCCCAATCGCGGAAAATTTCTGCACGGCACCGACACGCCGCGCAGCGGGTGCGCCAGACAGAGCGACGCAGTACAACACCCGGGCGGCGCGCTTGCTCGCCGAAGCTGCCGGTCGCTGAGGACGGCGCACGCGTGGCACGCGCCATGCGGAACCGGATCGCAGCTCCCGCCGCGCGGGGGCGATCCAAAACGCTGTTCGCGAAGACGTTGCTGCCCAATGGATCCGACCTCCCAACGCGCTCCCGCGCCTCCGACCCCCGGCGACTCCGCGCGCGCGGGTGCGAACGCGGTCTGGGTCGTCCACCGCGACGACGCCGCGCGGCGCGCCCTGGCCGACGCCCTGGGTCTCCCGGACGCCCACCTCGCCGACCCGCGGCGCGTCGCCGGTCGAAGCGGCGCTGCGGACGCGGCGCCGCCTCGGGCCGTGGTGCTCGCGGTCTCCGACGACTTCGAGGCCGAGCTCGAGCTGGGATTCCGGCTGTCGCAAGAGGAGCCGGCCCCGCGCTGGCTCGTGCTCGCCGATCCGGACGACCTCGACGAAGCGCGACGCCTCTTCGACACGCTGCCGGGCGAGGTCCTTTCGGGGGGCACCGACGTCGCCGCGCTCCGACGTCGACTCGCCGCCCTGCTCGGTCATCGGGACGCCCCGCCGCTCTCCGAGCGGCAGCGCCGCGCCCGGCTCACCGAGCGCTTTACCCGTTGGTTCGCCGACCTCGACCACCCGGCGCTCTTCGCGGCCACCGATCCGCGCCGCGTGCGCATCCCGGTGCTGGTCACCGGCGAGGCCGGGACGGGGCGCGGCCTGCTGGCGCGCTATCTCCACCAGCTCGCGACCGGGGTCCCGGCGGGCCCCCTGGTGAGCGTCGACTGCCGCAGCTGCGCCTCGCCCGCTGCCCTCCGCGCGGCGGGCGAGGTCGAGTCGGGCCGCCTGCCCTCCTCCCAGCTCGTCACGCTCTGTCTCGAGGACGTGGACGCACTGTCCCCCGCGTGTCTGCGCGAGGTCGCGCGCTGGGTCGAGTACGGCGCCCCCGGCACCCTCGTGCCGACCCCCCGGGTGCGCTTCGTCGCGACGGCAGCGGGCCCCCTTCCCCCGCCTCTGCGCGACGTCTTCGCGGGCCTCGAGATCGCCCTCCCCGCTCTGCGCGATCACCCCGATCGCCTGGACGCGCTCGCAGGGGCGGCGGTGCGCGCCTGGTGCCACGCCCATGCCCTCCCGGAGCGACGCCTGTCGGCCGACGCCAGCGAGCGGCTGCGGGCGCACGTCTGGCCGGGGAACCTCCGCGAGCTCGACGCCGTGCTCGCGCGGGCCCTGGCCCGCGTCCCCGACGACCCGCTTCCGGCCAGCGCCCTCGTGTTCGACTTCGAAGCCCCCGACGCCGACGCGGGCGGCGCGCCCACGGCCAGCCCAAGGCGCGAGGCCCGCGAGACGCCGCCCCCCGAACCCACCCGCGCGGAGCCCGATCTCCCGACCCCGCTCCCGGGCGCCGACGCGCTCCTCCGCGAGACGGCGCCCGTCGATGCACTCCCTGGCGAGACGACGCCCGTCGATGCACTCCCGAGCGCCGAGGCCGACCTCCTCGACGAGACCTTCGGCGCGGACCTCGATCCCGGCGACCCGAGCGCGCTTGCCCCGGCCGCCGACGAGGCGGTCCTCGAGAGCGTGCTCCTCGACGAGACATCCGGCGACGACGCGCCCGACGCGCTCCTCGACGCCCCCGAGATGGACGGGGCCTTCGAGCCCGCAGTCGATCGGGAGCGCGGGCTGCGGCGGCTCGCCGGCGCCCTCGCCCACGAGATCGGGAACCCGCTGGTCGGCATCCGAAGCTTCGCCCAGATGCTGCCCCGCCGCTTCGAAGACCCCGAGTTCCGCCGCGTCGCAGCCGACCGGGTGAGCGCCGATACGGCGCGGATCGAGTCGGCCCTCGAGCTCTTGACGCGACTCGCCGCGCAGCGTGAAGCGCCCGCCGAACGGGAGGCGATCGATCTCTCGGCGATGGTGGCGGGCCTGCTCGCCGAACGACGCGGCCAGATCGGAGAACGCGGACTCGTGGTGCTCGAAGAGCTCGACCGCGAGGGCGCCTGGGCGTGGGCCACGCGTGAGCCGGTACGCGCCGCACTGGTCGCGCTCTTCGACGCCGTATTCGACCTGATCCCCGAGCGCGGCGATCTCTACGTCGCGACGCAAGGTCCCGAGGAGCGCGGCTTCGGGCTGGTGCGCGCCCTGGTGCGCTTCTCGTCCGCCGAGAGCGGCGGCGCCGACGGCCTCGCCCCGGCCGAGCACAGCCTCGGGATCGCCTCCGCCGAGCTCCTGCTGGGCGAGCAGGGAGGGCGTCTGGTGCTCGACCTGAGCGAGGCGCCGACGGCGCTGGTGCTCTTCGAGCTCCCCGCCGCCGGCGCCTGAACCCGACCCCGTCGCCGGTTGGGGAATAAGCCCTAGATTGGAACGCGATGCAGCGCGTCCTCGTCGTCGACGATGAGCCGGGGGTCCGCGAGTCGATCCGCATGCTCCTGCGCGAGCACTACGAGATCGAGTGCGCCGAGGGCGTCGACGCGGCGCTGCGCGTCATCCCCGACTTCGAGCCAAACCTGGTCCTCCTCGACCTCGTGATGCCCGAGCGCAGCGGACTCGAGCTCCTCGAGACGCTGCGCGAGCAGGGCGGCGGCCCCGCCGTCGTCGTCATCTCGGCCACCCGCGCCGTGGACAGCGCCGTCGAGGCGATGAAGCTCGGCGCGGTCGACTTCCTCACCAAGCCCTTCGAGCCGGCAGCGCTCCACCACCAGGTGCAGAAGATCCTCGAACGCAGCGACCTCGAGCGGGAGGTCGAGCGGTTGCGCGACGAAGTCGCCGACCGACGCGAGCTCTGCGGCATGCTCGGGGCGAGCGTCGCGATGCGGGAGGTGTTCCGCTGGATCGAACGCGCCGCCGAGGCGCGCGCGGCGGTGCTGATCACGGGCGAGAGCGGGACGGGAAAGGAGCTGGCCGCCCGAGCCATCCACCGCTGTGGCCCCCGCGCGGACGCCCCCTTCGTCGCGGTGAACTGCGCGGCGATTCCCGACACCCTGCTCGAGAGCGAGCTCTTCGGCCACGAGAAGGGCGCCTTCACCGACGCCCGCGAGCGTCGCATCGGCCGCTTCGAGTCCGCGTCCGGGGGCACGCTCTTTCTCGACGAGATCGCCGAGCTGGCCGGCCCGCTCCAAGCGAAGCTCTTGCGAGCGCTCCAGGAGCAGACGATCGACCGGCTCGGCGGTAGCGAGCCGATCCCCGTCGACGTGCGGGTGATCGCCGCGACCAACCGCGACCTGCGCCGCGAAGTGGAGGAAGGCGTCTTCCGCTCGGACCTCTACTACCGGATCAACGTGCTGCCGATCGCGCTGCCGCCGTTGCGCGAACGCCGGGAGGATCTCGTCCTCCTCGCCAACCGCTTCCTCGAACGGGGACGCGAGCAGCTCGGGCGCGGGCCCACCCGGCTGGCCGCGGCCACGCGGCGCACCCTTCTCGACTACTCGTGGCCGGGCAACGTCCGCGAGCTCGAGAACGTGATGGAACGCGCGCTCGCACTCGGCGACGGCGAAGCCGTCGAGGTGGAGGACCTCCCCGAGGAGCTCCGCCACAGCGCGCACATGCAGGGTCTGGGCGAGGCGGTGCGCAGCGGGCGCCTCGACCTCGACAGCGCCGTGGCCGAGTTCGAGACCGAACTCATCCGCGATGCGCTCGCCCACACGGCGGGCAACCAGACCCGCGCGGCGGAGCGTCTCGGCGTGACCCGCCGGGTCCTGAAGCTCAAGATCGACCGATATGGGCTGCCCCTGTACCCAGCCGAACACCAACAGAAAGACGAGTAGGGACGGATAGTTGGCGAGACGCGGGGGGACCGGGTGTACGCCGCGGAACACCGAGCGGCCCGGCCCCCGACCCCATCCCGGAGTTCGCGGGTGGGTGGAATCCGTCCGAATTTCAATCTCTTAGCGCCCGGCGGGACGCCCCGGACGGGGTTGGCACAACGCTTGCCTTAACCATCCACAGTGGAACCGAGTCACGCGACCGACGAAGGCTCCACAGTCCCGGCGCCTGGACCCCTCCGGGCGTTGTGACGGGGCAGAGTCGTGACCGAGCCGTCAGTGCCGAATACGCGGGGGCTAACAGGGTGAATACGGAGTTCCGCCACGGGCGGACCGGCTGCACAAACGGGGGAGCGGCCACCGCCCGGAACGAGGATTCACCCGCGGTACTGACGGACGGTCCGACTCGTGCCCGACGCACCGCCGAGCGCGTGGCGTCGGCGGCGGCGCCCAAATCGGTCCTCTAGAGTTCGTTCATGTTCGGCATCGGAATGACCGAGCTGCTGGTCATCATGGCCGTGGCGCTCGTCGTGTTCGGACCCAAACGACTCCCCGAGCTCGCGCGCTCGATGGGTCGCGCGCTGGGCGAGTTCCGTCACGCCTCGAACGACCTGCGCCAGACCCTGAGCGAGACCCCGGCGGCTCCGGGCACCCCGCCCGCCGCACCGACCCAGCCCGCGCGCCCCGCGGTCGGAGCGCCCCAGCCCGAAGCGCGCACGACGGCCCCCACCGCGGCGGCGGTCGCCCCCCGCGAGGCGGGAGAGACCGCGCACCGGGACGTGGACGAGCGGCGAGAGACCGGACATCGGGAGGTCGACAACGAGCGGGAGACCGCGCACCGCGACGCCCCCGAAGATCGGGAGACCGCGCACCGCGACCCCGACGACCCCAAGTCGTCGGCCTGAACGCGTGGACGACCGCGCCCTCCCGATCACCGAGCATCTCGCCGAGCTGCGCACCCGGCTGATCCGCGCCTTCGCCGCGGTGTTCGTGGGCTTCGCCCTCTCGTGGAGCTTCCACGTCGAGATCTTCGACGCGTTGCTCGCCCCGGCGATCGAGTCCCTCGCCGAGAGCGAGACGGCGCTCCAGGCGATCGCCCCCACCGAGCTCTTCTTCACCTATCTCAAGTCGGCCGCGCTGGCCGGGCTGGTGCTCGCCTTGCCGGTGGTCTTCTGGCAGGTCTGGGCCTTCGTCGCGCCGGGCCTCTACGCCTCCGAGCGCCGCTTCGCCGCCCCCTTTGCGGTGATCTCGACGCTGCTCTTCCTCGCGGGCGCCTTCTTCGGCTACGGGATGGTCTTCCCGTTGATGTTCGACTTCCTCCGCTCCTTCGAGACCAGCTCGGTCCAGGCCGCGTGGTCGGCGCGTGAGGTCTTCGCGCTCACCACGCGGCTCTTCCTCGCCTTTGGCCTCGCCTTCGAGCTTCCGGTGCTCGTGTTCTTCTTGTCCTTCTCGGGGATTCTCACGGCGAAGCAGCTCCTGCGCGGCTTTCCCTACGCGATGCTCGCCTGCTTCGTCGCGGGCGCCATCATCACGCCGCCCGACTGGGTGAGCCAGGTCTTCCTGGCCCTGCCGATGTCGGTGCTCTACCTGGTGGGGGTGGGCGTCGCGTACGTGTTCGGTGGCGGACGCGCTCGGGGGAGCGACGCGTCCGAGGACGAGCTCCCCGCGACGATCGCCCCGCCCGACCCCTGAGCCATCGGCGCCGACGACGGGACGGGGCGACGTCGACCGGCGCTCAGCCCTTGGTCTGGGCGTCCCAGAGGGCCTGGGCCTGCTCCCAGCCGACGACCGCCAGCGGTGTCTCGGCTTCGTCGATGAACTGGAGCGGCCCGAGGAAGGTCATGTAGAACTCGCTCGCCTCGGGAAAATAGGTGCGATCGTGGCGGGCGTTGCACGCCTCGTAGCCGTAGCCGAGGGCGTGGGCCGTCGCCCCGCCCCCTTCGTCGCCCCCGCGCACCTCCATCCGGCCCTTGGTGAGGAGGTACTCCCCGGGCCCGACGTGGATGTGCCGCGCAAAGGAGGAGCCCTGGGGACAGTCGAAGATCGCGGTCCACGCGCCGACCTCGGGGGAGACGTGGAGCAACTTCCAGCGAATGCCGCCCTCCGAGAACTGCTCGGGAAAGGGCTGCCAGTCGACGGACGAGACGTGGACGTACTCTTCGGTGAGCTTGGGCTTCACGGAGTCGCTTCCTCCGGTTGGGGGTGGGTCGCGCGCGCCGCGCGCCTCACGAGACGGTAGCCACGCGCTGCCGCGCCGGGCTAGAGCGCGCGCACCAGCAGGAAGAGTGCGCAGGCCGCCGCCGCCGCGAGCACCACCCGCCGCGTCCACTCGCGGTGGAGCCGCGGCGCGAGCCAAGACGAGGCCAGGAAGCCCAGCACCGTCCCCGGGATGAGGATCAGGCCAGCGCGCAGCTCGGACCCACCCAGACGGCCGATCCCGACGAGCGCCGCAAAGGTGAAGAGCATCGAGACCAGGAAGTAGGCAGAGAGGTCTGCACGCATGCGTCCAGCACTCTCGCTCTGGTAGAGCAGAGCCACCGGAGGGCCCCCGATGGTCGTCGTGGTGCCCATGAACCCGCCGGTGAGGCCGGCGAGCAGCGAGTTGCGCGGCGAGACCCGCGGTCTCCAGCCGACGGCGGAGAGCGCCACGGCGACGAGCACGAGCACACCAAAGAGGATCGCGAAGGAGGCCCCCGCGCTGCGCGCCAGCACCCAGGCCGCGGCGGCGGTGCCCGCGCCATTGCCGGCCAGCGCCCACCCCACGCTGCGCCAGCGGAGGTGTCGACGTTCCCGCACCAGGATCGCCGCGGTGAGCGGCACCCCGCTCACGAGGACCGGCCCCGGCACGAGCGCGGTGTCGATCAACATCAGCAGGGGCGCCGACGCGATCGCGAAGCCGAAGCCGATCGAGCCCTGCACCACCGCCGCCACGGCGACGGTCGCAAGGGCGAGAGCGAGCTCGCTACCGCTCAGAACCGCCCCCTCACGCCTCGACGTACACCCACCAGAGACACCAGAGCAGGTACGCCCCGATCGCGGTATTGATCACCACGATCGCATCGGGGTACACGCGATCCGGACGCCCCGCGGCGCGGAGCCGGCGGCGTCGCAGCGAGAGCACCAGCGGCGCGAAGAACACGACTCCGCAGAGCCCGACCAGGGCGAGCAGCAACAGCGCGCGGGCGAGCCCCTCGTCCACGCCACGCCCGGGTCAGGGCTCTCCGCGGTAGTCGAGGTCGTCGACGCTCTTCGCCATCAGCTCGCGGATCGCGACCCGCAGCTCGTCCGGGGTGGGGCGCCCGACGAAGTACCACCCGTTCCACATCTTGTGGATTTCGAGGTTCGGAAGCAGGGCGAAGCTGAAGGGCACCGGCAGGGGGCCGTGGATCCGATCGGTGGTCTCGCGGATCCCGAGCGCGTCGGTGAGCACGAGGTCGGCGTCGGAGAGAAAGGGAAAGTCGGCCCCGAGCCCGGCCTTGAACGCGGCCTGCACCGGCGGCGGGTCGACCGAGACGACGGCGATCTTGCAGTAGGCGACCTGGGTGGCTCGATGGAACTCGACCAGTTCCCGCAGTTGGACCTGTCACTTGGGTCACCAGGGACCGCGGAAGAGGATGAGCAGGAGCGGCTGTCCGCCCGAGAGCTCGGCGATCGTCCGCGTCTCGCCGCGTTCGTCGACGAGGGAGACCGAGGGGAACGTGTCCCCGACCTGGAAGCGCAGCGCCATGACTCCTCCCGGCCCCCGATGCTACCAACAAAGGCGGTGAAGGCGTAGAGTGGCGCCGAACGCAGCGAGGACACACGGGGAGAGCGCGATGGGGTCCCGGGAGAACGAAGCCCTGGCGCGGGCGTTCTTCGGAGCGCTGTGCGACGGCGACATCGACGCGATGCTGAGCCACGCGACCGACGATTTCACCTGGACCCTGATCGGCACGACGCCGATCTCCGGCACCTACCGCGGCAAGGAAGCGGTGTTGCGCGATTTCTTTGGCGGGCTCGGCGACACCCTCGACTTCGACGCCGGAATCGGCCTCGACATCGAAGAGGTGATCGCCACCGACGATCGCGTGATCGTCCGCGCCCGGGGCGCCATGCACGCGAAGCACGGTCCCTACAACAACCAGTACTGCCACGTGATGACGGTGCGCGACGGCAAGATCGCCGCCACCGTCGAGTACGTCGACACCGTCTTGATCGAGCGCGCCTTCTACGGCCGCTCCTTCGAAGGAGCCACGCGATGACCGAGAGCGTCTACAAAGTGATCGAGCTCGTCGGTACGAGCACCGAGTCGTGGGAACGCGCCGCCGACGCCGCGGTGGAACGCGCCTCGAAGAGCCTGCGCGACCTCCGCATCGCGGAGGTGATCCAGCTCGACATCGCCCTCGAGCACCCCGAGCCCGGCGGCCGCGCCCTACGCGTCTACCGCGCCAAGGTGAAGGTCTCCTTCAAGTACGAGGGCGAGGGACTCTAGAGGTGTCGACCGGGCCGGTCCTGCGCATCTTCTCGTACCTGCCGAACCCGCGGCTGTGGAAGGCGACGATCACGGCCCGGCTCTGCGGGCTCGAGCTCGACCTGCGCGGCGCCGCGCCGCGCGAGCTCGCGGGCTGGCTCTGGGACTTCGACGCCCGTCCCCTCGAGGAGAGCGACCGCGATGCCGGCTCGGGTACGGCGCGTCGGGCCCGCGCCGGCTTTCAGGGCGAGCTCCACAAGACCGACGCCTTTCTCGACGCCCACCCCTTCGGGACGGTGCCCGCGGCGTTCAGCCCCGACGGCGACGTCGGGATCTTCGAGTCGAACAGTATCGGCCGCGCCGTGGCGCGCCTCGGTCAGGCGCGCTTCCCGGTCTACGGGCGCGACGACTACGCGGCCGCGCGGATCGACAGCTTTCTCGACGCGAGCCTGGTCTTCGCGCGGGACTCCCAGCTCTACCTGTTCGCCAAAG
>JANQRO010000072.1 GCA_028284525.1 Myxococcota bacterium
CGCGCGGACCCCCGCGGACGGCATGATCTCCGGGATCGGGCGGGTGAACGGCGACCGGTTCGGCGAAGAGCGCTCGCGTTGCATCGTCATGTCCTACGACTACACGGTCCTCGCCGGCACCCAGGGGATGCAGAACCACCGCAAAAAGGACCGCATGTTCGAGCTCGCCGAACAGTGGGAGCTCCCGGTGGTCTTCCTCACCGAGGGCGGCGGGGGTCGGCCGGGCGACACCGACGGCCTCAGCCTGATCGGCCTCGACGTCTGGGCGTTCAACTTCCTGGCCAAGCTCTCCGGCCTGGTGCCCTTGGTGGCGATCAACTCGGGCTACTGCTTCGCCGGGAACGCCGCGGTGCTCGGCTGCTGCGACGTCGTGATCGCAACGGCGAACTCGAACATCGGGATGGGCGGCCCCGCGATGATCGAGGGCGGCGGACTCGGGGTGTTCCGGCCAGAAGAGGTCGGACCGATGGACGTCCAGGTGCCGAACGGCGTCGTCGACATCGCCGTGGCCGACGAGGCCGAGGGCGTGGCCGTCGCCAAACAGTACCTCTCCTACTTCCAGGGGTCGGTCGAAGATTGGGAGTGCGCCGATCAACGACTCCTGCGCAGCGTGATTCCCGAGAACCGCCTGCGGATCTACGACGTCCGCAGGGTGATCGAGCTCTTGGCCGACACCGGGTCGGTCCTCGAGCTGCGCCGCCACTTCGGGCTCGGGATGGTGACGGCGCTGGCGCGCATCGAAGGCCGGCCGATCGGCATCGTCGCCAACAACCCCACCCATCTCGCCGGGGCCATCGACAGCGACGGCTCGGACAAGGCCGCGCGCTTCATGCAGCTCTGCGACGCCTTCGACATCCCGCTGCTCTTTCTCTGCGACACCCCGGGGATGATGGTCGGGCCCGAGGTCGAGCGCACCGCGCTGGTGCGACACTGCTGCCGGCTCTTCGTGACCGGCGCCAACCTGAGCGTCCCGTTCTTCACGATCATCCTGCGCAAGTCCTATGGGCTCGGGGCGCAGGGGATGGCCGGCGGCAGCTTCAAGGCACCGCTCTTTACGGTGTCCTGGCCCACCGGCGAGTTCGGCGGGATGGGACTCGAGGGGGCGGTCAAACTCGGCTACCGCAAGGAGCTCGAAGCCCTCGACGACCCCGCCGAGCGCAAGGCGCTCTACGACAAGATGGTCGACCGTATGTACGAACAGGGAAAGGCGGTGAACACCGCGACCGGCTTCGAGATCGACGACGTGATCGACCCGATGGAGTCACGCCGCTGGATCCTCACGGCGCTGCGTTCGGTGCCCCCGCCGGCGCCGCGGGCCGGAAAGAAACGCCCGAACATTGACACGTGGTGAGGGCGAGCGACGCTTTGGGGCACTGCCCGGAGGAGAACACCGTGAAGATCAAGGGCCTGCACCACAACGCCTACCGCTGTCGCGACTCCGAGGAGACCCGGCAGTTCTACGAAGACTTCATGGGTCTCCCGCTGGTGGGCGCGCTCGCCATCGGCGAGACCAAGACGGGCCGAGAGACGAGCGCGCTCCACACCTTCTTCCAGATGGACGACGGCTCTTGTCTCGCGTTCTTCGAGGTGCCCCAGGAGCCCTTCGAGTTCCGCGAACAGCGCGACTACGATCTCCACATCGCCCTCGAGGTGGAGCCCGAAGTGCTCCAGGAGCGACTCGAGACCGGGCGTCGCGAGGGCTACGAGGTGCGCGGCCCGGCGGATCACGGCTTCGTCGACTCGATCTACTTCCGCGACCCGAACGGCTACGTGATCGAGCTCACCGCCAAGAAGCCCGGCCACGACAGCGCCTTCGACCCGAGCGGGCAAAAGCCCCGGGCGATCCTCGACCGCTGGCAGCGGGAGAAGCCCGGCGCGTAGGCCCCACACGTCGAGCTCGAGCTCGACCCGCAGCGCGGCGACCCCCCGCCCGGCGCCGACGCGTCGGTCGGCGTCCACCCGAGCCAGGCGACGACGCGCCGACCCACGCCCGGGGGATTGGAAGGAGGACGACATGACGATTCGAGCCAACGGGATCGCCCACATCCAGCTCACGGTGAACGACCCGGAACGCTGTGTCCCCTTCTGGGAGAAGCTCTGTCACTTCCTCGAGATGAAGACCCTCCTCCGCGCCGACGACATGGTCTACTGCATCGGCAGCCGCACCGGCATCCTGGTGCGCGGCGCGCCGGCGGACAAACGCGACCGCGTCTTCGACCAGGACCGCTCGGGCCTCCACCACCTCTGCTTCCGCGCGCGCAGCGACGACGACGTCGACGCGGTGTACCGCTTTCTCGTGGACGAGCTGGCCGCGACGATCGTGCACCCGCCCGAGGACGGCTCGGAGTTCGCGCCGGGCTACTACTCGGTGCTCTTCGAAGACCCCGATGGCATCCGTGTCGAGGTGAACCACGTCCCGGGGCAGGGCCATTTCGGATCGGGGGGGCGTCTGGGGCCGGGCGGCGAAGGGCCGGCCAACGACTACGGCGAGCGGGGGCTGCGCAACGTCTAGGCGGTGGCGTCTGTCGCGGACGACGACTTGGGCTAGAGGGCGGCGTCCGCCGGCGCGCCGGGACGCGGGTCGAGAGCGCGGTTGGCATCGTCGCGCTCGCGCAGGAAGGTCTCGAAGCCTTGGACCAGGCCGACGAAGACGTTGACCCACACCGCGACCTTCCGCGCGGTGAGACCGCCGTCGAAGAGCATGTCGGATTCGAGGACGGCGTCGCCGTCGGCGTCCTGGTAGGCGCGGGTGAGACGCTTCTCGCGGTTCCACGCGTTGAAATCGCCCGGGCCGAGATGGGTGTAGCCCGTGAGGCCGTAGTAGAGCACGAGATCCCCGTCCGGGTAGCGGTTCAGGTAGAAGATCTGTCCGCTTCGCTTGAAGTGGATCTGGGTGTCGCTCTCGGCCACGATGTCGACGTAGCCGGCCTGACGCAGCACCGAGACGAGCTGGTCTGCGCTGAAGGGCTTCGCGCTCGCGACGCGGCGCGGCGGCTCGGCGGTGACCGGCAGACACGGCGTGGAGAGCGCGAGGCCCAGGGCCAGGGCCCTTGCGTATCGTCGCGTTCGGGAGGGGTGCTCGGTCGTGGCCATGACCCTGTTCCTCGGAGCCGCGCGGGGGGTCCTTGAGCGCCGCACCACCGCGACGCAGGCTCCCGCCCCATCACCCCGCAAGCGCCTGCGGAGTACCCGGTGGATTTCTCTCTCTCGCGCCCTGGGAAGGGAAAGCGCCCACCCCCCACCCACCGGGTCGCGTCGGCAGGGCGCGTGCAGGTCGAGCCCGAAGCCGCGCCCGTCGCGTCGCTCTCTGGACTTTGGTGACGGGTGGCACGCGCCTTGCGAATCCCTGGTGGAGTCTCAGTCCCGCCCCCAGGGAGACCCCATATGAAGATCTGGACCGCGTTCTTGGTTGTGACCGCTCTCTCCGTCGCCCCGGCCGCGTTTGCCGCGTCGGAGGAGGAGGCCGCGCCGCCGCAGGTGGTGGCCGCCGTGCAGCCCACCTGGCAGGCCGTCGACGCCCACGGTGGCGTGATCGCCGAGGTCTACTTCCTCCACGCCGACGCCCTGCTCTACCCGAGCCACTACTCGACGCCGTACCTCCTCGTCGACCTGAACGCCGGGATCGCCCCCGAGCGCGCCGGGATCTACACCGTACCGATCGGCGAGAAGGGGTACACCAACGTCGACGGTGTCGGATCGCCGATCGGCAACGCCTTCGCCTACTCCACCCCGGACTGCTCGGGCACCCCAGTGGTCGACACCCGGGTGATCCCGCGACTGCGCAGCAAGCGCGCCGGCACCCGGGCGGGCTTCGTGATGCCGCTCGCCACGCCCCCGGGCCAGGCGCGTCACCACCAGCTCTGGCGCCCGGTGGGCGGTGAGGTGAAGCTCCCGCTGGTCGCCCAGCGCTTCGAGATCGACGGCCCCTGCTTCGAGTGGGCGCCCTTTGTCGGCCCCGAGGACGAGGACTATCTCTCCTACGTCGACTTCGAGTCGGTGCTGCCGCCCCTCGACGACCCGATCCGCTTCGAGTCGGTGGGCCCCCCGGCGAGCTACTAGCCCGGCCTGGGGCGCGCCCCCGGCGAGCGGCTGGCCCGGTCTGGGGTGGGTCCCCCGCGAGCGGCTGGCCCGGCCTAGGGCCGGTAGCCGAAGCGGCTCGGCCCGGGACGACGCGCGCCGGCGACCAGATTCGCCCAGCGGCACAAGGCGCCGCGGGTCTCGCGCGGGTCGATCACGTCGTCGATCTCGAAGACCTCCGCCGACCGGAAGGGCGAGCGGTAGCGATCGAGACGGGCGCGGATGCGCGCCAGCTCGTCGTCGTACGCGGCGCCCTCGAGACCCGCGAGCTCGGTGCGGTAGGCCACCTCGATCCCCCCCTCCACCGGGAGACTCCCCCAGTCCCCGCTCGGCCACGACCAGCGATAGTGGGTCGAGCCCGGCTTGCTGTTGGACGCCCCGGCCACGCCGAAGGCCTTGCGGATCACGACACACGCAAAGGGGCTGGTGCACTGTCCGAGCGCCGCGAGCGCCCGGGAGCCGTGACGGATCGTCGCCTCCTCCTCCGATTGCTTCCCGATCAGAAAGCCCGGGCAATCCTCGAGGTGCACGACCGGCAGGTGGAAGGTCGACGCGAGGTCGAGCAAGCGCACGACCTTCTGGCTGGCGTCGGCGGTCCAGGCGCCGGCGTAGACGTAGGGATCCTCGGCGAAGAGCGCGACGGGCCAGCCGTCGAGCCGCGCCAGCCCACCGATCACCGAGCGCCCCCAGCGGCGGCCGATCTCGAAGAAGGAGTCGCGGTCGACCACCGCGTCGATGATCTCGCGCATCTTGTAGACCTGACGCGGGTTGCGCGGCACGAGGTCCAGCAGACGCTCTTCGCGTCGGGCGGGGTCGTCGTCCCGGGGGCCCCGGGGTGGGAGCTCGTCGACGTTGCGCGGGAGATAGGAG
>JANQRO010000113.1 GCA_028284525.1 Myxococcota bacterium
GCACACACCCCCCAGAAATCGAGCGCGGTTCCCGCGCACCATTTCGTTGCTTTTCACCCCTTGCACCCGGGCTCGCCGGTCGTCTACCCTCCACGCATCGTGCCTCGACCGAGGCCCCACCTTCATGATCGAGACGGACGAGTTCCCGCGTGTCTTCCCGCCTCCTCGCTGACTTCCCCGACGCCACGTATACGGAGTGGCGGGCGGCCGCCGAAGCCCTCCTCAAGGGCGCCCCCTTCGAGAAGCGGCTGCTCACGCGCACCCCCGAGGGGCTCACGCTCGAGCCGATCCAGGACGCGTCCGCTCTAGACGGGATCTCCCACCTGGCGAGCCTTCCGGGGCAGGCGCCCTATCTGCGTGGGCGCACCGCAGAGGGCTATCTCACTGGTGGGTGGGAGCTCGCCCAGGAGCTCACCGAGGCCACGCCCGCCGCCTTCAACGCCGCGGCGCTCCACGACCTGGAGCGCGGGCAGAACGCGCTGACGGTGGTGGTCGACCGCGCGACTCTTGCCGGGGTCGATCCCGACGAGGCGCGCCCCGGCGAGGTGGGCCGGGGCAGCATGGGGCAGGGGGGGCTGTCGCTCGCCTCCCTCGACGACCTGGATCTGGCGCTCCGTGGGATCGATCTGACGCGGGTGCCGGTCTACTTGCAGGCACCCTCGGCGGCCGTGCCGCTGCTCGCGCTCTTCGTCGGCCTCGCGCGGCGTCGACAACTCGACCCCGGCGAGCTGAAGGGTGGGGTGGAGATGGATCCGCTCGGTGCCCTCGCGGCCGAAGGTCGGTACCTGCGCTCGTTACCGGGTGCCTACGACCGGATGGCGCAGGTCGTGACCTGGGCCGCGGAGCACGCTCCCGGACTCACCGCGGTCACGGTGCACGGCCAGCCGTGGGCCGAGGGCGGAGCGCATGCGGTGCAGGAGCTCGCCTTCGTGACGGCGACCACGGCCGAGTACCTCCGCGAGCTCGCCCTTCGCGGAGTCGAAGCCGATGTCGCGGCGCCCCGAATGCGGCTCTCGCTGTCGGTCGGCTCGAACCTGCTCATGGAGGTAGCGAAGATCCGCGCGGCGAGGCTGATCCACGCCCGCATCGTACACGCGTTCGGGGGGAGCGAGGCGGCCCAGCAGGTGCGGATTCACGCGCGCACGGCGCGCTTCAATCGCTCGGTCCTCGACCCGTACGTGAACCTGCTCCGCGGGACGACGGGCGCTTTCTCGGCGGTGCTCGGCGGGGTGGACTCGCTGCACGTCGGGTGCTGGGATGAGCTCATCCGCACTCCGGATGCCAACTCGCGACGCATGGCCCGAAACACCCAGCTCGTGCTCCGTGAGGAGTCCCACCTCACAGGCGTCATCGACCCGATGGGTGGGGCGTGGTACGGCGAACACCTCACCGACCAGGTGGCCCGTGCCGCGTGGGACCTGTTCGTCGAGATCGAGCGCCAGGGTGGGATGGGGACCGCCCTCGCCGAGGGCCATCCGCAGGCACAAGTGCAGGCCACACTCGAGGCGCGCCGGGCCCGCTCGGCCAAGCGCAAGGACGTACAGGTCGGGGTGAACATGTACGCCGACGCCACCGAGTCACCGGCGACCCCCGCCGCCGCTGACCCCGCCGCCGTTGACCCCGCCGCCGAGCGTCGCGCTCGTGAGGTCGCCGCGCACCGCACAGGCCTCGAAAACGGCGCCGCGACCCGGGTCATGGAGCGCCTCGCCGCGGTGCTGGACGCGCCGGACGCCGAGGTGATGGAGGC
>JANQRO010000153.1 GCA_028284525.1 Myxococcota bacterium
CCGGCTGGACGGCGTCGACGCCGGCGGCGCGCTGGGCGCTCACCAGGGTGACGGCGCTGGTTCCGTAGACCCCGAGCTGGTGAAAGGTCTTGAGGTCGGCCTGGTGAGCGCCCAGCGCGCCGCCGGCGTCGACGCCGTCCAGCCGGTCGCGCCCGAGGTGCTCGCGGCCCAGATCGCCGCGGTGTGCGACGAGTTCGCGGTCGGCGCGCTCAAGACCGGTGCGCTCGGGTCCGCGGAGAACGCGAGCGTCACCGCCGCGGCGCTGCGCCGGCACGCCCACGGTCCGGTGGTCGTCGATCCCGTCCTGCGCACGACGTCGGGCGAGACGCTCCTCGGGTCGGGCGGGGTGGAGGCGCTGCGCGACGAGCTCCTCGGAGCGGCGGACCTCGTCACCCCGAACCTTCCGGAGGTCGAGGTGTTGCTCGGACGTCGTCCGGGCGACCCGTCGGAGTGGGAAGATGCGGCGCGGGCGCTGTGCGCGCTGGGCCCGGGGGCCGCGCTGATCAAGGGCGGTCACCGCGACGGCGACGAGTGCGCCGACTACTTCTTCGACGGCGCGGAGGGGCACTGGCTGCGCGCGCCGCGTCGCGAGACACCCCACACCCGGGGCACCGGCTGCACCTACGCCGCCGCGATCGCCGCCTTGTTGGCGCGGGGGGTGGCGCTGTGTGACGCCGTGCCCCGCGCCCACGGCTTCGTCCAGCGCGCGATCGCCGGCGCCCCCGGCGCGCGCCCGATCGCCGGGGCCCGGGGACCCCTCGACCACTGGGCGGATCCCTGTTGAGCGCGGCGCACTTCGGTCCGGGTGAGCTGGTCCACCACCGTCTCTTCGGCTACCGCGGGGTCGTGGTCGACGTCGATCCGGTGTTCTCGGGCAGCGCCGAATGGTACGAGCAGGTGGCCCGCTCGCGGCCTCCCAAGGACGAGCCCTGGTATCACGTGATCGTCGACGGCGCGACGCACATGACCTATGTGGCGCAGCGCAACCTCGAGCCGGACACGAGCGGTGCGCCGGTGCGCCACCCGCTCCTCGAGCACTTCTTCGAGCGCTTCGAGGACGGGCGCTACCACGGGCCGCGGGCCCACTGAGCCCGGCGAGCGCCGGGCTAGAGGTAGGTCAGCCAGCTCTCGTACTTGCTCTCGCGCCCGGTGACGACATCGAAGAACGCGCTCTGCAGCGTCTTGGTCACCGGCCCCCGGCCGCCGCTGCCGATCTTGCGGTGGTCGACCTCGCGGATCGGGGTCACCTCGGCGGCGGTGCCACACAGGAAGATCTCGTCGGCGATGTAGAGCTCGTCGCGGGTGATCGGCGCCTCGACCACCGGGATCCCCTTGTCGGTCGCGATCTGGATCACCGTCTCGCGGGTGATGCCGCCGAGGATGGTCGGGAGCGGCGGGGTGCGGAGCGCGCCTCCGCGCGCCACGAAGACGTTCTCGCCCGTCGCTTCGGACACCAGCCCCTGGGTGTCCAGCATGATCGCCTCGTCGTACCCGTCGAGGAGCGCTTCGCGTTTGGCCAGGATCGAGTTCACGTAGTCGCCGCAGGTCTTGCCCTTGGTCATTTTGGCGTTCACGTGGTGCCGCGAGAACGTCGAGACCTTCGCGCGGATCCCGCGTTCGATGCCCTCGTCTCCGAGGTACTTGCCCCAGGGCCACGCGGCGATCGCCACTTGCACCGGGTTGTCGGCGGGGTAGAGCCCCATGGCGCCCGCGCCGAGGAAGGCGATCGGCCGGATGTAGCCCTCGTCCAGGTGGTTGGCGCGCAGCGTCTCG
>JANQRO010000162.1 GCA_028284525.1 Myxococcota bacterium
TTCCCCGTCGACGACGACCCGTGTGGGGGACGCGACCCCCTCGTCGGCAGCGACCCACACGGGCGCGGCGGCCCACAGAGCAACGGCGAGAGTGACGACACAACGCACGAGCAACCCTCCGGCTCTCTCACCGCCCGCGGGTACACGGTACCCCAGGCCGCCGCATCCCGGCGCCGGGGGGGAACTCGACGACGGCGCGGTGTCGTCCGCTCCGCCTCTTCGCGGCGGCCCGTGCCCGAGCTCCGAACGCACGGACGTTTCACCCTGTGGCAGACGCCCGAGCGAAGTCCCCGGCGTAGATCGGAGAAATCCGATCGTCGCGGTCGCCCCCGGTGCCTACCGGCAGGCCCGCGGCCACCGGTCCTCCGCTCGTGTCGTCGTGTGGAGGGCCGGGCGGAGGACGTCACGGTGTTCCACTCGGTCGCGCGGCGCGCGCCGCGGTAGCATAGATCGGGCGGTGGTCCGAGCGGGTCGGCGCCGCCGGACGATGCGCTGCCCGAGGTGCTGCGCCGGCGCGCCGAGCGCCGGGCCCGTGGGAGGAGGCGCCGGACCATGGCCTACCGCGTCGACCTCGGCGGGACTCGCCACCGCTTCGACGACCTGCCCACCCTGTTGGCGCGCGCGAGCCCGGCGCGCTCGGGGGACCGCCTCGCCGGAGTGGAGGCGCGCAGCGACGAAGAGCGGGTCGCGGCGCGCTGGGCGCTGGCCGACCTCCCGCTGCGCGAGCTCCTCGACGCTCCCGTCGTGCCCTACGAGGGCGACGAGGTCACGCGTCTCATCGTCGACGGGCACGACGCCGAGGCCTTCGCACCCGTGCGTTCGATGTGTGTCGGCGAGCTTCGCGACTGGCTGCTCTCGGACGAAGCCGACGGCCCTGCGCTCGCCGCCCTCGCGCCGGGGCTCACTCCGGAGATGGCCGCCGCCGTCTCGAAGCTCATGCGCAACCAGGATCTCATCGCGGTGGCGCGCAAGATCCGGGTAGTCACCGCGTTCCGCAACACGATCGGTCTCGCCGGTCGGCTCTCGGTCCGCATCCAACCCAACCACCCCACCGACGACCTGGCGGGAGTGAGCGCCTCGGTGGTCGACGGGCTCCTGCTCGGCTGCGGCGATGCCGTGATCGGGATCAATCCCGCGACCGACCGCCCGACCCACACTGCGGAGCTGCTGTACGCCCTCGACGACCTGATCGCCCGCTACGGGATCCCGACCCAATCGTGTGTCCTGGCGCATCTGACGACGACCCTCGAGGTGATCGAAGCCGGCGCGCCCGTCGACCTCGTCTTCCAATCGATCGCGGGGACCGAGGCGGCCAACCGGAGCTTTGGCATCGACCTCGCGCTCCTCGAAGCCGGGTGTGACGCGGCGCGCGCCCTCGGCCGGGGAAGCGTCGGCGAGCACGTCATGTACTTCGAGACGGGGCAGGGGAGCGCGCTCTCGGCCGGCGCCCACCACGGTTGCGACCAGCAGACCCTCGAGGCGAGGGCCTACGCCGTCGCGCGTCGCTTCGAACCGCTCCTCGTGAACACCGTCGTCGGCTTCATCGGGCCCGAGTATCTCTACGACGGCAAAGAGATCCTCCGCGCGGGTCTCGAAGACCACTTCTGCGCCAAGCTCCTCGGCGTCCCGATGGGCTGCGACGTCTGCTACACGAACCACACCGAGGCCGATCAGGACGACATGGACGTCCTGCTGACGACCCTCGGGGTGGCCGGCTGCAACTTCGTGATGGGGGTCCCCGGCGCAGACGATGTGATGCTCCACTACCAGAGCACCAGCTACCACGACGCCCTCTATCTGCGCGCCGCGCTGGGCTTGCGTCCGGCCCCGGAGTTCGAGGCCTGGCTCGGCGAGATGGGGATCCTCGACGACGCGGGGCGGGTGCGCCCCCAGCTCGGCGCAACGGACGGCGCGGCGCGTCTGCTCTCCGCCGCTGCGGGCCGTTCGTGAGCTCGCCGGGCGACCCGCTCGCGCGTCTCCGGGCGCTCACCCCGGCGCGCGTCGGTCTGGGTCGCTGTGGGGACGGGCTCCCCCTCCGCGCGCTGCTCGATTTCGAGCTGGCCCACGCCCGGGCCCGAGACGCCGTGCGCGTCGAGCTCGACCCCGAGGCGCTGTGCGAAGAGGCGGCGCGCCGGCTCCCGGGACGGCGCTGCCAGGTCGTGCGCAGCGCCGCCTCCGACCGCGCCACGTATCTCCAACGACCCGATCTGGGCGCGCGGCTCCACCCCGACGACGTGGCGACCCTCGTCCCCGGCGAGTACGACCTGTGCGTGGTGTTCGCAGACGGGCTCTCGGCGGGAGCGGTGCGGCGGCACGCCGTGCCGACCGCCGCGGCGCTCCTCGACGCCCACCCCGGCTGCTCGGTGGCGCCGCTGGTGGTGGCCCAGCGCGCGCGGGTGGCGCTCGGCGACCCGGTGGCGGAGCGCCTCGGTGCGCGGCTGGTGGTCGTGTTGATCGGCGAACGGCCCGGGCTCAGCAGCCCCGAGAGCCTCGGCGCCTACCTCACCTTCGACCCGCGGCCCGGGCGCACCAACGCCGAGCGCAACTGCGTCTCGAACATCCGACCAGACGGCCTCGCCCCGGCGGCCGCCGGGGCCAGGCTCGCCATCCTGGCTGCCGCCGCGCTGCGTCTCGGGCTCTCCGGCGTGGGCTTGAAGGACCGCAGCGGCCGCGAACTCCCGGGGAGTGCCGCCGCGGCGATCGAATAGCCGGGGCGGCGTCACGCCGTTCCTCACCGGGGCCACCCACCGACCACACCCGTCCCGTCGGGGCCGTCGCGCGGCCCGCTTGCGGGACGCGGGCTCGCGGGAGGCTCAGCGATGGATTGGTCGGTAAAGCACGTTCTCGTCACGGGTGGCTGCTCGTTCATCGGGTCTCACCTGGTCGACGCCCTGATCGGGCGCGGCGCCCGACTCCGGGTGGTGGACGATCTGTCGAGCGGGCGTCGCGAGCACATCGCCGCCCACCTCGACGCGGGGGACGTCGAGTTCCGGGAAGCCGACCTGCTCGCTCCGGGAGTCGCCGAGCGCGCGGTGGACGGCATCGACGTCGTCTTCCACCTCGCGGCCAACCACGGGGGCCGGGGCTACATCGATCTCCACCAGGCGGCCTGCGCGACGAATCTGGCCCTCGACGGGCTGGTGTTTCGCGCGGCCCACCGGGCCGGGGTGGAGCAACTGACCTTCGCGTCGTCGGGCTGTGTCTACCCGACGAGCCTCCAGACCGACCCCAGGGAGGAGATCTATCTCCGCGAAGACATGGTGAGGGCGCCCTACGAAGCCGACGACCTCTACGGGTGGGCCAAGCTCATGGCCGAGCTCACGCTGCGCGCCTACCACCGCGACTACGGGATGGCCTGCGCGTCGGCGCGCTATTTCACCGCCTACGGCGAGCGCTGTCTGCCGAACCACGCGGTGGTCGCGATGATCGCCCGGGCCTTCGTGCGTCAGGATCCCTTCGTGGTCTGGGGGACCGGCGAGCAGGTGCGGAACTGGACCTACGTGTCCGACATCGTCGAGGGCACGATACGCGCGGCCGAGCGCATCCGCGACGGCAGCGCCGTGAATCTCGGCACGATGGAACGCACCAGCGTGATCGACGCAGCCCGCGCGATCCTCGAGCGCGCCGACCACGATTGCGAGATCCAGCCCGACCCGAGCAAACCGACCGGCCCCTACAACCGGGTGTGCGACAACGGCTACGCGAAGCAGCTCCTCGACTGGGAGCCGCAGGTCGGGTTCGTCGAAGGGCTCGAGCGCACGATGGAGTGGTACTTCGCACACCACGATCGCCACGCGGTGGCCCGGGACCTCGAGCGGCAACTCACCGAGCGGTAGACCCCGAGGTAGGCCCGTCGGGGGCCAAAAAAGGCGGTCACCGCGTGCGGGTTGCCGGCCACCTACGACCATGCGTCTCCATCCCGCTGCCGATTCCCCCTCCCGACGGATGCCCCGGCGCGGCGCACCGGGACGGCGGCCCCGCGTACGGCGCTTCGCGCTGCCGCGCTCCGCGGGGTCGCGCGACGGAGACTCGCGCCCGACGGCCCAGGGCACGGCGCCCAAGCTGAGCTTCGTCCTATGCTCTCGCAACGACGCCTACGCGGGCAACGCGTTGTGGCGGCTGCAGACCGCGCTGAACGTGCTGGGCGCCCAGGTCGCCCAGCTCGGCGATACGGCCCCCGGTGTCGAGGCGGTGGTCTGTGACTGGGGGAGCCCCGAGCGACCGCTTCGCGAGGTGCTGGCGTTGCGTCCCGAGGCCGCGGCGATCACCCGCGTCGTCGAGGTGTCGCCCGCGGTGGCGGCGGCCCACCAGCACGACAGCCCCTTCGCCGAGGTCGTGGCGAACAACGCGGCGATCCGCCGCGCTCGCGGCCGCTACATCGCGCGGATCGATCAGGACACCTTGGTGGGAGGCGCCTTCCTCCGCCGCGTGCTCGCCCGACCCACGCCCGCTCGCTCGGGGGGGCGCTGCGAGCTCCTGTTCTCCCGGCGTCGCAGCATCCCGTACGCCTTTGCCCGCCGCAGCGTCGGCTTCGAGCGGGTCTGTGCCTTCCTCGACACCTACCACCGGATCCTGCCCCGAGAGGGGGTGGGCCAGCGGCCTTGGTTCGACGCGCCGGTCGGCGTGGTGGTCCTGCACCGCGACCACTGGGAGGCATGCCGGGGTTACGACGAGCGCATGCTCTACTGGGGATTCATGGAGACGGACCTGGCGCTGCGAATCCAGATGCGAGGCCGCGTCGTCGACCTCGAGCGGGAGCTCGGCTGTTCCTTCTACCACCTGGGCCACACGCGGAGTCGCTTCCAGGTGTCGCCGCGTTGCAAGAATCCACGGGTGGCGCCGCGGGTCTTCGCGCCGAACGACCCCTCCTGGGGCCTCGTCGACTACGACCTCCCGGTGCGTCGGGTCGCCGCGCGTCCCGTCGACGCCGCACCGGTGCCCCAGGGCGAAGCCCTGCGCTTCCTCCCCGCCGTGGTGGCCGAGCGGGTGTGGCAAGGTCTGATCGCCGTGTCCCGGCTCGCCCGGGGGGTCGCGAGGGGCGATCGGGTCGAGGCTACCGCCGCCGACCCCTCCTGGGGTTGGCTCGGGGAACCCGAGAGCCCACCGCGCTGAGTCCGTCCGACCCCTCGCCTCGTTCCGCACCGACGAGCGCTGTGTCGGCTCGAGGTCGCCCGGCCGCCCGACGTCGGCACCGCGGGGCGACCCGCGTCGGCTCCCCGGCAAAGCCTGGCCGGGTCCGGGGATCGTGGGGTGGGAGGGGTCCTACTGGAAGCTCATCTGATCGAGCTTGGCTTCGCGCGCCTTCTTGGCGTCGAACTCGAGCTGCCAGAGGTCGATGCGCTCGTGGTCCTCGTCGCTCAGCACGACGCTGTAGCCGTCGTCCTTGCTGACGATGCTGCGGAGCTCCCCGTCGCGCACAAGCGCGTAGAACATCTCGAAGCCGCCGTAGCCGCCAAAGGTGTTGCGCGCGTTCACCTCGACCGGGACGCCCCAGCCCTGGAACGCGACCTCCGCCACGCCGCTGCGGTGGGCGTAGGTCTTGCGTGGGACCCCGAAGCGGTACTTCGCGGCGCCGGGGTCCTTGAGCAGATCGCCGAAGTGCTCGAGGATCGGCCCGCGGATCGCCTTGGTCGGCGGGGGACCGTACTCGGTGCTGATCGGCGCCTGGTACGAGACACACGAGATCGCCGCGAGGGCGAGGAAGGCCAGAACGAGCCGGGACATGGGGGAGCTCTCCTCAGGGCCGT
Organism: Myxococcota bacterium; assembly: GCA_028284525.1. Classification (GTDB taxonomy): domain Bacteria; phylum Myxococcota_A; class UBA9160; order UBA9160; family PR03; genus JANQRO01. Next base: position 5,748 of record JANQRO010000162.1, read on the forward strand.
GCATCGGCCCCACCCCCGGTGTCCTTGAGTCCGCCCAGGCGGCGCTGCGCGCTCGCTGCGCCCAGGCGGCACGGCCGCTGCGCAGGGGCTGCGCGGGACGAAGCCGCGGAGCGCCCGCGCCCTAGTACCCCCGGCGCTCCATCGTGACGCGACCGACGTCGTAGCCGTCGACGACCTGGACCTGCCCGAAGAGCTCGATCGCGGGCGCCACCTCGGCCAGCGCCCAGGTGAGCTGGAGCAGGGGCCGGTCGCGTTCGGCGATCTCCGCGAGGGGGACCTTGTCGAGGTACGCGAGGATCGATTCGAGACGCGGCAGCACGCCGTCGTAGAGCGTCTTGAGTTCCTCGAAGCTGCTCGCCTGACGCTTTGCGCAGCGCTCGGTCTCGGTCTCGTAGCACCAGTCCGCGAATCGCTCGAGGTCGCGGAACTCCTCCGGCCAGGTCGACTCAGCCACGGCTCGCTCCGTTGCCGTTCGCTCCGTTCCCGGTGGGGCCGTGGGAGCGCGACGGGGTCGCGAGGGGTCGGCCGTGGATCATCTGATCGACCACGTAGTGGCTGTGGCGCACCAGGATCTCCTCGTCCTGGATCGGGAACTCGGTCTTCGCCCCGGAGCGCAGCATCGATTGGGTCTGCTCGAGGGTGTTGCCGTCCTCGAGGATGATGTCCCGGAAGAGCACGTGGCCGTATTCCTGGTTGTAACGCTGACCGGCGGTCTCGGGCTTCGGGAAGTATTGGGTCGAGGTCCAGATCGTGCGGTCGACGTCGAGGGGCCAGAAATTGTGGGTGAAGTACGAGCCCTCCGAGACGTCGACGAAGAAGCAGGGGAAGATCACGTTCAGGTCGAGCACCCAGTCCTTCTCATCGGTGGGGTTGACGCTCGGCGGCAGGTTGCCCGCGTCGAAATCCTTGCGCAGCAGGAAGGCCCCGTGTCGGAAGGCGATCGCGGCGGCGGGGCTCGGCTGGATCTCGGCGTTGCCCCACAGCGACGCGCTGCCGTGACGCGGGTAGAGCCGGAGGTCGAGGATGTGTTGGTGCGGGTTGCCCGGCCCCGTGAACGAGTCGGGGATCGAGGTCTTGTGGAGGAACGCGACGTGGTAGGTCTCCTGGAAGGCGTCCTTCACCGCCTTCCAGTTGGCGCGGACCTCGGTCGACCAGGACGCGCAGGCCCCCGAGAACTCGCCAAAGGGGTAGCCCGTGAGGCTTTCGCCCATCCCGCCGAGGTACTCCGCCAGGGTCTCTTCGGGTGCGGGATCGACGTTGACGAAGATGAACCCCTCCCAGACGTCGCAGGCGACGGGTGCCATGCCGTGGTCACCGCGCTGGAAGTCGAAGAAGTGCTCTTCGTCGGGCACGTGACGAAGCTCGCCGTCGAGCCCGTACACCCAGCCGTGGAACTTGCAGGTGAAGCTCTTTCGGTTGCCCGCCCGATCCCAGCAGACCTTGTTGCCCCGATGCGAGCACATGTTGTGGAAGGCGCGCACGGCGCCGTCGGCCCCGCGCACCACCAGGATCGAGGTTTCGCACATGGCGATGTCGAACACGAAGAAGTCGCCGGCGCTGGGCACCTGCTCGATCCGGCCCACGTTGAGCCACACCTTCTTGAAGATGTGCTCGCGCTCGAGCTCGAACTGCTCTTTCGACGTGAACACGTCCGCGGGCAGCGGGCCCGTGCCCAGGTGGGGGTAGCGGCTCGTCCACTTGGCGCGGCCGCTGCGCGGGGGAGGCTGCGGCGTGGCGGATCCGTTCGCGTTGGTGGTCGCGGTGGCGCTCATGGTCGCTCTCCTCGAACCGTGGTCGGGTCGGCCGGGCCGGGATGGCCTCGGCAGCCTCGCATCATAGCCCGAAACCAGAGGAGGGAGAGATGGCGGCCGAAGACGTCGCTCCTCGACTTCGCTCGCGTGCTCGGAGCCGCTCCCCACGACAGGTGATCGCAGCGGACACCCGAGGTGCTCTGCTGGCTGGCGGTCGGCGACCACCCGTGGCCGAACGGCCAACACCGATCGTCGACGGCGGGTGGACGGCCAGGGCTCCAGTCGTGCTGGATCGACCGCTCTCCCTCGGCCCCGCGACAGAGCCACGGCTTGGCTGCGCGCGTCGTGCCCATCGGGCGCACACGCGTTGCGCGTGCGCTCCGCCGAGCGCGAGGCCGCGCTACAGGGGCGTCCTCCGCCGGTCGATTTCTGGGGTGGCCCCGCGCGGCGGACGCCGCCGGGCCCCAAGGAGGAACCCATGCCGAAGATGATGTCCTACGTCGTTCGCAGCTCTCCCGATGGCTGGATGGTGCAGCGCGAGGGGAAGAAGAGCCCCGAGAGCACCCACCGCAAGAAGGACGTGGCGGTTCGCAAGGGCCGCTCGCTGGCCAAACGCGCCCGCGGCGTCCTCAAGATCAAGGGGCGGAACGGGAAGATCCAGGCCAAACGCAGCTACGCGGCCTAGCGTTCCGGGCCCGGCGTCAGGCCGGGCGAAGACCCGCGCCGGCGTGTCGGAGGACGCGCCGGCGTTCTTCGTCTGGCGCGCTGGCGCGGTTGTCGAGACGGACGACGCGAAAGCCGTACTCGACGCAGATCGCGACCTGCTCGTCGGGGTACTCGACCGAGCCGATCTGTTCCCCGAGGCCGGCGACGAGAACCCGGGGCGTCCCGTCTTCCGGGCCGATCACTTCGTAGTAGAGCTCGACGTAGGGAAGGAACCCGCGGGGTTCAGACCGCGCTGTCGGGCCGGTCGTCTTCGTAGTAGGGCGAGCGCCCGGGCTTGTGCTTGAGGTGGACGAACACCTTCTGGGAGAACCACTCGGTGTACTCGCGCACGGTGACCGGCCGGTACTGGGGTGGATGCTCCGCATCGCAGCAGGTGTCGACGCACTCGATCAGGGTGTCGGGACTCGGGCTGTAGAAGAAGGGGATCGCGTAGCGCTCGCGTCCCGAGCGGTTGAGCACGCGGTGGAAGGTCGCCTTGAAGCGTCCGTTGCTCCAGAGCCGCAGGATCTCCCCGGCGTTCACCAGAAATGTGCCCGGGAGCGCCGGGGCCTGGATCCAGTGCCCCTCGGCGGTGCGCAGCTCGAGCCCCGGCACCTCCGATTGGGCGAGGACGGTGATGAAATCGCCATCGATGTGGGGGGAGGCGTTGAACTGTTCCGCCTCGCAAGCCGTCGCCGGGTAGTGGGAGAGACGCAGGGTGCCCATCGGTTCGGTATCGAGGAAGGCCGCGTCGAAGAAGTCCTCTCGCAGCCCCAGCGAGACGGCGTACACCGGGAGGAGCTGGAGACACAGACGCTCGATCGCGTCGAAGTACGCGAGGGCCGTCTCGCGAAAGCCCGGCAGCCCCTCGGGCCACTGGTTGCCCCCCTGGTAGAGCGGATCCGGACCGCGATCCCGGCGCTGCTCGCGCCCGAAGAAGATCGCCTCGCCGAGGTCGGGTTTGCGGTCGGGCTCGTCGTCGCTGTACTTCGGCTGCTGGAGCCCGGCGGGCATGTAGCCGATGCCCCGATCGTTCACGAGCAGAGCCCGTTTGCGCGGCTCGGGTAGCGCGTGGAAGCGGGCGTTCTCGGCGAACACGCGGTCGACGAGGCTCTGCGGGACACCGTGGTTGGCGACGAAGAAGAAGCCGATCTCCTCGAGGGCGCGTCGCACCTGCTCGGCGAGAGGGGCCAGGGCGTCGGGCTCCCCGGCCAGGAAGGGCCCCAGGTCGAGCACCGGGATCACGTCGCTGTCGCGGCGCTCCGCGGCCTCGCGAAAGATCGACGGGACGGCTTCGGGCATCGGAACCTCGCGCGATGAGTGGACTCTCGCGAGGATACCGGAAGCGCGTCGCTCGCCATGCGACGCGAACCCACGCGGGACGGCCCTCGTGTTGCGCACCGGCGACGACGCGGCTGGCCGCCGCCGGCCTCCAGCCCGGTCTCCCGGCGCACGGGTGCAGACGTCACGGGTCTGGAACGTCGCCATCCGCTTCGCCACCGGCGGATGGTTTCGGCGACCCGGGCTCGACGGGCCCGGCGAAGGCGCTGAAATCGCCCCAGGTCGCGCGCCACATCGCCGAGAGCACCGGTCCAATGCGACCCCCCCGTCGTTGTGCGTAGCGCGCGACGGGTCCGCGGCGTCGGCCCGACGCGTCGTACACCGCCCGCACGCCCCAGAAGCCGCGCTCGGGGGCGTCGCCGGGAAACCCGTAGCGGAGGTCGTCCACTTCGACGATCGCGGTTCCCCGCTCGGGGCCGGCGCGCACGCGCCAGGTGATTTCGTCCATGGCGAACCAGCGAAAGGTGCGGCCCTCCCAGGTCGAGAGCAGCTCGTCGACACGCGGATCCTCGGGCGGAGTCGGGAAGCTCTCCCACCAGGCGTCGTTCCGCCGCCACGGGGTGTAGAGCCCGACCCGCACCTCCGCGTCGGTACGCGCGACGAAGCGACGCAGCCAGGGCTGGAACACCGTCGGGTAGACGCGCACCGAGGCCCCCGAGATTCCCTCGGCGGCGATCGCCTGGCGCAGGTCGCGTTCGGCGCGTTCGTTCAGCCACACGCCGTAGCCCAGGTAGAGCGAGGAGACGGCGAGGGCCGCGAGCGCCGCACGGGTCGCGAGGCGCGGAGTGACCCAGCCCGCGAGCAGCCCGAGGGCCAGGAGCAAGGTGTAGAGGGGGTCGATGATGCCCACCCCGTTCCACGCGAAGCGCGCTCGCCAGAAGGGCGCGAAGAACTGGGTGCCGTAGGGGGTGAACACGTCGAGCAGCGGATGGGTGACGAGGACGAGGACGCAGAGCCAGATCCACGCGCGCAGGCGCTCCGGGGTTCCGTCGCGCCACTTCCACAGACACCAGCCGAGGAGCGGGCCCACGGCCGGCCCGAACCACAGGGCGTGGGTGGTGCCCCGGTGGTAGACGAGCTCGCCAAAGCCCGCGTGGAGGGGCGCGGCGAGGACGTCGAGGTCGGGGGCCATGCCGATCAGCGCGCCCCAGCCGAGGGCGCGGGGACCGAGGCTGCGCCCGACGCTGGCCCGGGCGACGGCCGCTCCGAGCAGGCCCTGGGTGATCGGCTCCACGACCGGCGGAGGCTAGGGCTCGCCCACGCGATCGACCAGCGCGTATCCTCGGATGGGCTGTCCCCGGACGAGAGGGTTCGACGCGATGGACATCGACGGCGCCTGTCACTGCGGCAACCTCCGCTATCGCTTCGACTGGCCCGGGAGCGACACCGAGATCCCCGTACGCGCGTGTCGTTGTGATTTCTGTCAGAAGCACGGCGCGGTCTACACCTCGCATCCCGAGGGCGTGCTCCGCGCCGAGGTGCGCGAGGCGGAGGCGCTCTCGCGCTACCGCTTCGGCCACGGCACCGCCGAGTTCTTTGTGTGCGCGCGCTGCGGGGCTATCGTCTTCGCGACGAGCGAGATCGACGGGGTGCTCCACGCCGTGATCAACGTGAAGACCTTCGAAGGGATCGACCGCGCGATCCTCGTCTCCACCGCGACCGACTTCGACGGGGAAAGCGTGGGCGACCGGCTGGCGCGGCGGCACCGCAACTGGGTGCGCGACGTCCGGATCCACGGTCTCCCCTGACCCCCCGCTCGGGGGGACGCGTCGCCCGCATGCCCGGGATCCGCGCCCGTGGTACCTGTGGGTCATGCCCGAGTCCACCCCGGTCGCCGTCACCGCCGCCGACGCACCCCCCCCGCGTCCGCGCGTCCAACTATCCCGAGCCCTTCGCGTCGCGGATGGCGGGCCGCGAAAAGCGCCCCCTCGGCGATCTCTTCGGGCTCGGCGACTTCGGAGTCAACCTCACGCGGCTGCGCCCGGGCTCCGTGTCGGGGCTGCGTCACGCCCACGCGACCCAGGACGAGTTCGTCTACATCCTCGAGGGCCATCCGACGCTGGTGACCGACGCCGGCGCAACCCGTCTCGCGCCGGGGATGTGTGCGGGGTTCGCCGCGGGGACCGGAGACAGCCACCACTTGATGAACGAGAGCGACACCGACGTCGTCGTCCTCGAGATCGGGAGCCGCACGCCCGGCGACGCGGCGAGCTACCCCGACGACGATATCCAGGCCGTGCTCGGGGACGACGGGCGCTGGGCCTTCACCCACAAGGACGGGCGCCCCTACTGAGGGGCGCGCCCCCCCGAGGAATGGAGACGACATGGGAGAGCTCGACGGACGCGTAGCCCTGATCACCGGCGCCGCCCGCGGCCAGGGCGCCGCCGAGGCGCGGCTCTTCGCCGCCGAAGGCGCCACGGTGGTGCTCGGCGACGTACTCGACGCGGAAGGCGAGGCCACCGCGGCGGAGGTGGGCGGCGAGTACCACCACCACGACGTCCGCGACGAGGCGGCGTGGGACGCGCTCGTGAGCGGGACCCTCGCCCGCCACCGGCGTCTCGACGTCCTGGTCAACAACGCCGGGATCTTCCAGGGGGCGCAGCTCCTGAAGACCCCCACCGAGCTCTGGGACCGCATGATCGCCATCAACCAGACCGGGGTCTTCTTCGGGATGCGCCGCGGCGCCGAGGCGATGATCGAGGCGGGTCACGGCGGGTCGATCATCAATGTCTCGTCGGTGGCCGGTCTCGAGGGCATCTTTGGCGCGACGGCCTACGGCGCCACCAAGTGGGCGGTCACCGGGATGACCAAGACCGCCGCCAAGGAGCTCGGCCGCCACGGGATCCGGGTGAACTCGATCCACCCCGGGGTGATCGTCACCGACATGGTGACCGAGGCGATCGCGGGCGCCGAGGAGAAGATGGCCGCGCGCCAGCCGATCCGGCGTCTGGGCGAGCCCGAGGACATCGCCCAGATGGCCCTCTTCCTGGCGGGGGATCGCTCGAGCTACTGCAGCGGGCAGGCCTTCACGGTGGACGGCGGTATCCACGGATAGGCGCGGATTTTCGCCGAAATCCGCCCCGATGGGGCTGCTTGCTCCGGTTCTACCGATCGGTATCATTTCCGGTGGAGCTCCACCTCGCGAGCCCGACCCACCCACAGGAGAGCACGACGATGGCCACGGCGATGCAACCTGAAGCGAGCCACATCCCCACCGCAAAGGAGCTGGGCTTCGACCCGGCGGAGCTCCGCGACCGCTACCGCATCGAGCGCGAGAAGCGGCTCCGCACGGACGCGAACAGCCAGTACAAGCAGATGAAGGGGGATCTCGAGCACTACGACGAAGACCCCTACGTCGAACCGGGCTTCACCCGCGACGCCATCCAGGAAGAGCTCGAAGTCCTGATCGTCGGCGCTGGCTTCGGCGGACTGCTCGCCGCGGCGCGGCTCCAGGAGCAGGGCATCGACGACTACCGCATCGTCGAGCGCGCCGGGGATGTCGGCGGCACCTGGTACTGGAACCGCTACCCGGGCGCCCAGTGCGACATCGAGGCGTACGTCTATCTCCCGCTGCTCGAGGAGACGAACTACATCCCGAAGGAGAAGTACTCCTTCCAGCCCGAGATCTTCGAGCACGCCAAGCGCATCGCGAACCACTTCAACCTCTACGAGCGTTCGTGCTTCCAGACCCGGGTGAAGGAGGTGCGCTGGGACGAGGATGAAGGGCGCTGGACCGTCACGACCGACCGCGACGACGTCTTCAAGGCGCGTTTCGTGATCATGTCGAGCGGCCCGCTGAACCGCCCCAAGCTCCCGGCCATCGAGGGCATCGAGCGCTTCAAGGGCCACACCTTCCACACCAGCCGCTGGGACTACGACTACACCGGTGGCGACTCGACCGGCGGGCTCACCAAGCTCAAGGACAAGCGGGTCGGGATCATCGGCACCGGCGCCACCGCAATCCAGTCGGTGTCCCACCTGGGCGAGCACGCCAAGCACCTCTACGTGTTCCAGCGCACGCCCTCCTCGGTGGACCTGCGCGGCAACAGCCCGACCGATCCGAAGTGGGCGAAGTCGCTCCAGCGGGGCTGGCAGATGGAGCGCAACGTCAACTTCTCGTCGATCCTCTCGGGGCTGCCGGTCGAGAAGGACCTGGTCGACGACGGTTGGACCGTGCTCTTCAAGAACCTCGCCAACCTGCTCTCGGGCAAGGGAGACTCGGAGCTCAGCGACGAGGAGATGGCCCAGCTCTCGGAGATCGCCGATTTCCAGCGGATGAACGACATCCGCGATCGGGTGACCTCGACGGTGGGCGACAACGACACGGCCGAGGCGCTCAAGCCCTGGTACGGCCAGTGGTGCAAACGCCCGACCTTCAACGACGACTACCTGCCCACCTTCACCCGGGACAACGTCACCCTGGTGGACACCAAGGGGCAGGGGGTCGAATCCGTCACCGAGAACGCGGTGGTGGTCGACGGGGTCGAGTACGAGGTCGATTGTCTGATCTACGCCACGGGCTTCGAGGTCGGGACGGCCTACACGCGTCGCTCCGAGTTCGAGGTCTACGGTCGCGACGGCGTGTCGCTCACCGACTACTGGGGGAAGGGGATGCGCACCTTCCACGGTTTCCTGTCGAACGGGTTCCCCAACCTGTTCCACATGGGCTTCACCCAGACCGGTCTCTCACCCAACTTCACCTTCATGCTCGATGGCCAGTCCACCCACGTGGCGCACATCGTGTCCGAGGTGAAGAAGCGCGGGCTCAAGTCGATCGAGCCGACGGCGGAAGCCGAAGAGGGCTGGGTGCAGCTGGTGACCGCGCCGAACTTCATGACCGACTACCAGAGCACCTGCACCCCCGGCTACTACAACGGCGAGGGGAAGCAGGAGGGCACGGGCTTCCTCGAGTCCTTCTACCCCGAGGGCGCCGTGCTCTTCCAGAAGATGCTGGCCGAGTGGCGCGAGCAAGGCGACTTCGAGGGTCTCGAGTCCCGCGAGTAGCCGCGCCCGATTGCGACCAGAGGCCCGCCCGGGTACGCCCGGGCGGGCCTTGTCTTTGGCCGACCCCCGCCCGCGTTGGGGCCTAGCGGGCGAGCGGGTCGGGGCGGAGCTGGACCCAACCGACGTAGGACTGGGGCACTTCGGAGTGGACGAGGGGGTCGAGGCCGTTGTTGAACCACAGGCCGCGTCCCTTCCACCCCGCGTCGGGATCGTCGATGCGGCCGTCGAGACCGCGGGTGTAGGTGTTGAGCGGGTAGGGGACGCGGATCACGGTGAAGGCTTCGCTGCGCGGGTCGAAGACCAGGAGCGAGTCCGAACCGGTCCCGTTCATCACGACCGCCCCGGCGCCCATCCCGAGGGTGTCGAACTGGTCGACCCACACGTAGTAGTGAAAGTCGGCGCTGCCCACGCCCTCGCCCTCGGGGAGACCCGCGAGGCCGGGCCCGGGGCTGCGCCACAAGGTCCAGCCCTCGGGACATTGGTCGCCGGCGCCCCAGGTCTGGGCGCAGCGACGTCGGTCGAAGCGGGCGAGGTGCCCGCTGCCGCCGAGCGCCACCCAGAGGTTGCCTTCGCCGTCCACGTCGACCCCGCGCGGGCCGACGCCCGGTGTGGGGGGCCGGTACGCTTCGTGGCGGTCGCTCTCCGGGTCGTAGCGGAGCAAGAGCCCCGGCGCGTCCCAGGGCTCACCGACAAAGCCCCCGGGAGAGGCCGTCCACACCGAGCCGTCGCTGGGGTTCGGGATCACGCCGTAGTGAAAGCCCACGACCTCCGTGTCGGGCTCCCCGTCGCCGTCGCCATCGACCACCACCGCCGACCAGCCCTGCGCCTGCTCGAGGGTCTCCGGACGCGCGGGATCGTACTTCGCGGGGTCGAACCAGCCGACCACGCGGTCGTCGCCGCTGGTCCACAACACCCCCTCGGAGTCGAACTGGAGGTGGTGGGTGCCGTAGCAGGTGTCGATCAGCTCGAAGCTCCGGCTCGCGGGATCGTAGTAGCCGAGCTGGCGGTGGTGGTAGTGGTTGGCGATCTCGGGCGCTGCGCGACAGAACCCCGGCGCATCCTCCCCCCATTCGCGCCGCACCTGGGTCGTGATCCAGACGCGACCTTCCGCGTCCATCATCGGGTTGTGGGGGTTCGCCGGGTTGCGGTACTTCCCCTCGAAGCCCGTGATCCCCGCCTGCGTGGGGCAGCCCAGCGACGCGAATCCGTAGGGGAGCTCCTGGTCGCTGCCGAGGGGCTTGTAGGTCTGCTCGCACCACGGTTGGTCGAAGCCTCCCAAGGTCGGGACCGGGATGCTCTCCGCCACGTGGGTCGTGGGGTCGAGGACCAGGATGTGGTCGTTGCCGATGTCGACCCCGTAGATCGGGCCGCCGGCGTTTCGGGTCGGGTCTCGTTTGTCCGTCGCGATCTCGTCGTGGGCGTAGGTGAACGAATCGCCCCACCCCCACTGGGTGATCACGACGTTGCGCTCGATACCGCTTGGTCGCGGTGGGGTGGGGGGTGTCGCGCCGCCCTGGATCCGCGCGCTCCACGCTTCGAGGGCGTCGAGCAGTCGCTCTCGCCCCAGGTGCTCGGCGACGGCGTTCATGTATCCCGCCTTGCGAAAGCCCAGATCGTAGACGGCCCGCGTGCGGCCCCGGGTGGTCGCGGAGCCCAGTTGATGACACAACACACAGCCGAGCTTCAGCTGGGTGACGAAGGCCGGGCTCGAGTCCGGCGGCTCGAAGAGCGAGAACCAGTAGTTGGCGGGGTAGATCGACGCGGCCTCGCGGGCGTCCCCCGCCGCCTGGACCGCGAGACGGAGCGACGCGCCGGGCGCGGCCGGCGTCTTGCCCGAGTCGCGCAGCCCGTAGCCGCGCACCCAGACCTCGTAGTCCGCGTTCGGGAGCTCGGGCAACACGAATCGTCCGTCGTCGTCGGTGACGACGATCTTGCGGTACGGCGTGGGGAGCGAGGCCGTCTCGGCGATGACCCACACCCCCGCTTCGGCGTCCCCTTCGCCGGAGACAACGACCCCTTCGATGAAGTTCGCTTCTTCCGGGGGGCTCCCGCAGCCCAGCGCGAGGGCCAGGGCCCACGCGATCGCGTGGATCGGACGCTTCGTCATCGGAGACTCCTTCGTCGGTGGGTCAGCTCAACGCAAACCCCTCGTAGCCGCTGGCCTCTTCGTGGGCGCACTTCTCGCGGTAGGCCGGGCCGCCTCCCGCGTAGAACAAGAAGGCGCGTGGCTTGCCCGGGATGTTGCTCCCAAAGAACCAGGTGTTCACGTCCGAGCGCAGCATGTTCTTGATCAGCGAGTCGGCGTGTTTCGTCCATCCCTCTTCCGCTTCGGGGGTGGCCTCGATCCGCTCGTAGCCCTTCTCGCGGAGGTAGCCGATACACCGGCTCACGAACTCCGCCGTCACCTCGGCGCAACGGGTGAAGTTGCAAAAGACCGCTCCGTTCTCGATGAAGAAGTTCGGAAAGCCCACGGTTTGGAGCCCCATATAGGTGCGCGGCCCCTCGGCCCAGCGCTCCTGGATGGTCTGGCCGTCCACCCCGCGCAGGTCGATCCGGGTGATCTCCCCGGTGACCGCGTCGAAGCCCGTCGCATAGACGATGACGTCGAGCTCGTACTCGGCGTCCGCGGTCTTCACCCCCTTCGCCGTGATGCGCTCGATCGGCGCCTCGCGGACGTCCACCAGCAGGACGTTGTCGCGGTTGTAGGTCTCGTAGTAGTCGGTTTCGAGGGGGATGCGTTTGGCGCCGAAGTAGTGGTCCTTGGGGCAGAGCTTCTCGGCGACCGCCGGGTCGTCGACCCGCTCGCGGATCTTCTTGCGGACGAACTTGCAGTACTCCTCGTTGGCCTCGGGGTTCGTCATCAGGTCCTTGAAGTTCCCGAACCACTTCTTGAACCCCGGTTGGGCCCAGATCTCCTCGTAGAAGGCCTCGCGTTCTTCGGGGCCGACATCGAAGGTCGCGCGGGGGTCGGGCTCGTGGATGAACCCGGCCACGGTCTGGTTGCAGCGTTCGAAGATCTCGGGGTAGGAGCGTTTGATCTCGGCCTGACGCTTCGGGGTGATCTGCGCGTTGCGCAGCGGCGCACAGTAGTTGGGGGTGCGCTGGAACACCGTCAAGTGTCCGCAGGCCTCGGCCACGTGGGGGATGAGCTGGACCGCCGTCGCCCCCGTCCCGATCACACCCACCCGTTTGCCGGCGAAGTCGACCGGGTCCGCGGGCCAGCGCGAGGTGTGGAAGGACTCGCCGGCGAAGTCGGCGATGCCCGGGATGTCGGGCATGTGGGTGGCCGAGAGGATGCCCACCGCCGCGATCAGGTGCTGGGTGCGCGCGCGGCGCCCGCTCTCGGTCTCGACGTCCCAACGGTTGGCCGTCTCGTCGAAGATGGCCGATTTCACGCGCTCGCCCAGCCGGATGTGGGGCCGCAGCTCGAACTTGTCCGCCATGAAGTTCAGGTACTGCTCGTTCTCGGGCTGCCCCGAGAACTCCTCCTTCCAGTCCCACTCCTGGAGGAGCTCCTCGGAGAAGCTGTAGGCGTAGGAGACGCTCTCCGAGTCGAAGCGCGCGCCGGGGTAGCGGTTCCAGTACCAGGTGCCGCCGACCCCGTCCCCCGCCTCGTAGATCTTGACGCGGAGGCCCCGCTGCAGGAGACAGTAGAGCTGGTAGAGACCGGTGACCCCGGCGCCGATCACCAGGGCGTCGAGCTCTTCGGGTGCGCTCTTCGACACGGGTCTTCCTCCCCTAGGCCGCCATCGCCTTCTGGAACGCGGGCCGGGTCTCGAGCCGTTCGCGGTAGGCCTGGATGTTCTTCATGGTGTCGTCGACGCATCCGAGGCGCCCGGACATGTAGAGGGCGTGACCCAGCATGATGTCGGCAGCGGAGAACTCGCCGATGAGGTAGTCGCGCCCCTCGAGGGCCACCTCGACCGGAGCCAGCGCCTTGCCGAGGAGACGTTGCGCCTGTTCGAGCGCCTCTTTGTTCTGGCGCTCCGGCGGCAGCAGGATGGTCTGCACGACGATCGTGTTGATCGGCGGCATCACCATCCCCTCGCAGTAGTGGAACCACTGGAGGAACTCCGGGAAGAGCGGAGAGTCGACCGCCGGCTTGAGGGCGCCGTCGGTGTGGCGGGCGATCACGTACTCCACGATCGCTCCGGACTCGTAGATCGTGATCCCGTCGTCGTCGAGCACGGGGACCCGGCCCAGGGGGTGCCGCGCGCGGTGCTCGTCGGACTTCAGGTCCTTGGGATGGAAGTCCATCCGGTTGAGCTCGTAGGGAAGGCCGAGCTCCTCGAGGAGCCAGACGATGCGACCGGCGCGGCTGTTCGGGGCGAAGTGCAGGGTGAGCAAGACGAGTCCTCCCGGGCGCCGATAGTATCCGAGTCGCCGGGCCTCGGGAAAGCTATGGTCGGGCACCAGGAGTGAGCTCGTGTCGGTCCCGCCCCTCTCCCCGGTCCTTTCGATCCTCGTCGCCGCGGTCCTCGTGGCGCCCGACGCCCGGGGCGATGGGCACGAGGCGCTGGACCCGGCGCTCACGGTCCAGCACGGCCTTCCCATCGAGACCTCGTTCTCGACGCCGGTGCTGCGCTTCGACTTCCCCGAGATGCGGATCGGGACGGCCGAGTACCCCGACGGCCCTACGGGCGTCACGGTCTTCCACTTCCCGAGCAAGGCCCACGCCGTCGTCGACGTCCGCGGTGGCGCTCCGGGGACCCACCTGACCGCGGCACTCCGCAACGGCTACCGCGACGACCAACCCCCTTTTCTGGATGCCGTCTGTCTCTCTGGCGGCTCCGGCTACGGCCTCGAATCGATCTCGGGGGTGATGGCGGGGCTCCACGACACCCGGGGGCGTTCGGGCAAGTGGTACGACATCGGCATCGTCCCCGGCGCGATCATCTACGACTTCGGGCGCCGCGAGAACGGCATCCACCCGGACAAGCGGCTGGGTCTCGCCGCCTTCCGCACGGCGCAGCCCGGGATCTTCTACCAGGGCGCCCGCGGCGCGGGTCGCTCGGCGGGGGCCGGGTGGTATTTCGGCCCGCCCTACATGGAGCCATCGGGGCAGGGCGGGGCGTTTCGCCAGGTCGGGGACACGAAGATCGCCGTCTTCACCGTGGTGAACTCGAACGGCGCGATCGTCGATCGCGAGGGCGTCGTCCGCCGTGGCAACCGCGACCCCGAGACCGGCGTGCGGACCCGGATCGAGGACGACGTGCGGACGGGCGCCCGCCGCCCCTCGTGGGAGGACGCCCGCGGCAAGGCAACCACCCCGGGCGGGCTCACCCGCGCCACCACCATCACGCTCCTGGTCGTGAACCAGCGTCTCGGGTACGCCGATCTGCGTCGTCTCGCGATCTTCGTCCACACGAGCATGGCGCGGGCGATCCAGCCCTTCCACGCCGCGACCGACGGCGACACGCTCTTCGCGGTCTCGACGGCGAGTCACGACGACCCGGGGCTGCGCTTCGCAGACCTGGCCAGCCATGCCGCCGACGTGGCCTGGGAGGCCGTGCTCGCCTCGATTCCCCTCGACCCGGAGCCCTAGGCTCCGGCGAGGCCGTCCTCGCCGAACTCGTCGACAAAGTCCCAGGTGCGGATCGCCCCGGGCTCGAGACGCACGAGCTCCATGTCGTAGGCTTCGAAGCCCTTCGCGCGGGCCCGCCCGACGGTGTCGCCGTAGTACCGCACGGCGAGACGCACCACGAGCTCCTGGATGTCGGGTGGTCGCGAGAGCGCAACGGGTCCGCTCACCTCGAGGCTGCGGAAGGGCGGGGCCTGCTCGGTCACCAGCACGCTCGCCTGGGGGTTGCGCGTGAGGTGCCGCGACTTCACGTCCCCGGCGAGGATCACGAGGTTGAACCCCCCGTCCCGCCACTCGTGCCACACCGGAGAGAGCAGGGTCTGGCCGCCGGGCCGCTGGGTGGCGAGCACCGCGAGGATCGGCCGCTCCAGGAGGTCGCCCAGCTCTTCGACCGCGAGCCGCGTGCGCATCGTCTAGCCCTTCAGGTGCAGGTCGAACCACTCGAGGGCGTCGGTGGCGGAGCGCTTCACCCAGTCGGGCTGGTAGATGTCGTAGTGCTCGATGGGGTAGCTCACCCAGCGCTTGGGCTCGCGGGCGCGCTCGTACACTTCGCGGTAGCGCGGTGCTTTGCAGAGATCGTCGTGGTCGGCGGCGATCAGCATCAACGCACGCGGCGCGATCTGGTCGGCCACGTCGATCGGCCGGTACTCGAGGGTCGCCTCGGCGCTCTCCCAGGAGATCTCGCTGTAGAACTCCGGCATCGCCTCGATCGCCGGCGCCAGGAACTGGGTGGTCTGGGCGCTGTTGAGGAGGGTCGCCACCGGCACCGCGTCCCCCGACCCGGTGAGTACCCGCTTGCGCCGGTCGTCGCTCAGGGTCTGGAGAAAGGCCGCGCGCTCGGCGTCGCTGTAGTTCTCGGTGAGGAGCTGGTAGCCGTTTCCGTACCCCACCTGGCCCACGGCGCACTTCACCCGCTCGTCCATGCCCGCGACGGCGACCACGTGGGCACCGCCGTTCGAGGTGCCCCAGATCCCGATGCGCTCGGGGTCGATCTCCGGTTGGCTCTCGAGCCAGGTGATCGCGTTGCGGATGTCCTGGAGCTGCTCGCTCGCGATGATCCGCCACTTCGTCCCCTCGCTCCCGCCAAAGCCGCGGTAGTCGAAGCCGAGGGTCGGATAGCCCGCGTCCGTGAAGTACTCGGCGTAGTCGCGAAAGATCACCGAGCGAATGCCGCTGTAACCGTGACACAACACGATCCCCGGTCGCGGGGCACTCCCCTCGATGTCGTCGGGGAGGTAGTAGTCGGCCTCGAGCTTCGAGCCCTCGCTGTAGAAGTGGACGACGCGTTCTTGCACGGGTGGGTCTCCCCTGGGTGGCGTTGGTTAGCGGTAGTGCTCGACGGTGGGCGCCCAGAAGTCGAGAAACTTCAGCACGGCCTCCTCGTCGTGGAGGTCGAAGGCGGGCGGCCCGACCACGACCCGCTCGACACCGAGCTCGGCGTAGCTGTCGAGTCGTTCTCGCGGCGGCTTGCCCCACGCGAAGATCGTGATGCCGATCGCGCTCGGGTCGCGCCCCGCCTCCGACGCGAGTCGCCGGAAGTACCCGACCCGGTCAGGGATGTCGGGGCGTCCCTGGTCGTTCTTCAACCCCGCGTCGATCGGGCACCAGTGGTCGGCGTACTCGGCGGCGTGTTGGATGCCGATCGGGCCCGCGTTGCCGAGGGCGATCGGGATGCTGGGCTGCACCGGCTTGGGGTACACCCACGACTCGGAGAAGCGCTCCCAACGCCCCGCGTAGGCCGGGGTCTCCTCGCGCCAGATCGTGCGCAACGCATCCACCCGCTCGCGCATCGCCTTGTAGCGCAGGGCAAAGGGGAGGTCGGGCCGGTGGTGCGCGAGCTCCTCGGCGTTCCACCCGACCCCGATCCCCAGCAGCAGCCGACCTTCGGAGAGCACGTCCACCGTCGCGGTCGTGCACGCGAGGTCGAGGAGGTCGTGCTCGAGGAGGAGACAGATCCCCGTCGCCAGAATCAGCGAATCGGTCGCTTCCGCAGCCGCCGCGAGGGACGTGAAGGGGTCCATCATGTTCCAGTACCCCGGCGGCAGCTCTCCGCCGCCGGGGTAAGGCGACACCCGCGAGGTCGGAATGTGGCTGTGCTCGGGGACCCAGATCGAGTCGAAGCCGCGGTCCTCGAGGGCGCGCGCGGCCTTGGCGGGAGAGATGCCCGAAGCGTGATTGAGCGAGAGGTAGCCGAAACGCATGGCGCGATGATACAGAGCGCCGCCCCCGGGATCCCCCCAGATCGGATCGCGGGCCACGACACGTCGACTCCGCGCGCGCTGGCACCGGTGCTCGATGCGCGCTCGAGCGACGCCCGAGCGCGCCGCTACGCTCCCGCGCCGGAATGTCCCCTCCCGCACTGGCCCACGAGCTCCACCCCGGCCCCGCCGACGCGCCCTTTCTGCTGATGGTGCACGGGATGATGTCGAGCCGCGCCCAGTGGGGCCCGAACCTCGCGGCGCTCTCCCGGGTGGTGCGGCCCGTAGTCGTCGAGCTCTGGGGGCACGGCCGCTCGCCTAGCCCCGACGATCCGGCGGCGTATACCCCCGACGCGTACCTCCGCGCTTTCGAGGCCCTCCGCGGCGAGCTCGGCGCCGAGCGCTGGATGCTCTGCGGCCAGTCGTTCGGCGCGACCCTCACGATCCGCTACGCGCTGCGCTTCCCGGAGCGCGTCCTCGCCCAGGTCTTCACCAACTCGGTCTCGGCGCTGGTCGGCCCCGACGCCGAGGCGCGCGCGCGACGCGGGGTCGCGAAGATGGCCGCGGCCGTGGAGGCCCGCGGGCGGGCGGCGATCGACGCGCACCCGCCTCACCCCCGCAACGCCCGACGGCTCTCCCCGGCGATCCAGGATGCGCTGGTGCGCGACGCCGATGCGCTCGACCCCGCCGGGCTGGTCCATCACCTCCGGGTGACGGCGCCGGTCGCGTCGCTCCACGCCGAGGTCGGGCGTCTGCGTGTCCCGACCCTCCTCGTGTGTGGCGAGCGCGAGGGGCGCTTCGAGCGCTACCGGCGTTTCGCCGGGCAGACGATCCCCGGGCTCGAGGTGGCGGGGCTCGAGGCCGGCCACGCGGTGAACCTCGAGGCGGCGGCGGGCTTCGACGACGCGGTCACGGCCTTCCTGGGCCGACATCTCCCGTCGCGGCCACGCGACGAGGGGGTCTAGGACCCGAGGAGCGCCGCGGCCTCTCGCTCGACCGAGGTGCCCCGGAAGAACTCCGGGTTCGACTCGCCCCAGAAACGCACTGGGTTGGTGAACACGAAATCGCGGAAGTCGTCGGCGTTCATCAGACCCGTCTCGACCAGCTCGTGGGCCTCGGGCAGGACGCCCGCCATGTCGGCCACGTCGAAATGGCCGATGTCGGAACCGAAGAGGGCGTGGAGCGGGTCGCCAAAGGGCAGCGTCTTGCGGTCGAAGGCGAGGGCGTTCATGCGGTCGTCGGCCTCGCATCCGAAATAGAAGTTCTTGGCGAAGAGTGCGCTGAAGTCCCGCTTCGACTCGATCTCGCAGGCCGAAAAGTCGTCGAGGTGCTCGACTCCGCCGGTTTCCACCGCCCCCTTCGACGTGTAGGCGAGGTCGAGGGCGGCGCCGCCGCGCAGGGCATCGACGATCGCGGGGCCCCCGTAGCGGCCCGCGAGCTCTTCGAGGAGCGCCTCGTCGAGGTTGGCCGGGTTCACCTCCTCGAGCGCCTCGAGGTTGCGTTTCTCCCAGTGCTCGATGAGGTCGGCGTAGAGCTGGGCGGCCCAGCCGACACCGCCTTCGAGAAAGGCGAACTTGAGCGTGGGGAACCGCCGGGTGACCCCGCCGAGGAAGAGCGCCTTGCAGACCGCTTCCCCGGCGGATGCGAAGTGACCCACGTGGTTGTAGACGAAGTTCGACGGAGAGTTGCGCAACGCGTAGCCCCGACCGCCGGAGTGAAAGGTCGGGACGACGCCGAGCTCGACACACTTCGCCCACACCGGGTCGTAGTCGTGGTCGCTGTCGATGCCGAAGACCTCGTGCCAGGTGCCCTTGCCCCCCTCCGCCGTCTCGAACGATCGGCGGATCATGCTGGCCATCAACACGACCTTGAGGCCGAGTTCGCCCACGGCGTGCTCGAGCTCGGCGATGGCCTCCTCGGGCGTGTGCATCGGGATCACCGCCGCGGGCGTCATGCGGTCGGCGACGTCGGCGAAGTGCTCGGCGCTGAAGACGTTGAAGGCGCGCGCCGTGACGCGACGCACCTCGGTGTCCTCGTTCGCCGTGACGACGAGACCCATCGTCGGGTAGAGGATGCCGAAGTCGATCCCGAGCTCGTCCATCCGCTCGTGGAGCAGCCGTGGCAGCATCGCCGTCGCGCGGTCGCGGGTGTTCTTGGTCGGCAAGGCCCAGAACGCCTGCTGGCCGATCCGCCGTCGGCGTCGCTCGGCCAGCGACATCGACAGGTGCTCCTCGACCATGTTGGCGAAGGTGGAGAAGCCCTGGACGGCCTTGTCGCCACCGATCTGTCGCATCCGCTCCCGCACCTGCGGCCCGAACTCGAGCCAGTGTCCATCGGCATCGACGACGGGGTGGGAGAGCTGGGAACGAAGCTCGGACGCGCTCGCGGTCATCGGGGCCTCCTCGGCGGAGCCACGGTGTCCGGAGGATCCGGGGGGCCCGCGCGGGAGAGGATACCCGAGCGGCGAGGTCTCGTGGGCGCTCGCGGGTCGTTCCGCGAGCGCCCACGCGGTCAGGGCAGCTCGGGCGTGTAGGCGATGCTGCGTCGCAACGCGACGATGTGCGATCGCACCTGCTGGAGCAGGTAGACGTCTCGCTTCTTGACCGCGAACTCCATCCGCCACTTGAGGCTCGGGATCTGGAATCGCTGGATCGAGTAGAGCGGCTTGCCCGTGTCGCACTTCAGGCTCGTGAAGGGATCCTCGACCCCGTTCATCCCGCCACCACCGTAGCCGGGGAAGGCGCCGTACCCGGGGAGCGTGCCGTAGCCTCCGTAGCCGCCACCACCGTACGAGCCGAGGTGGCCCGACTTCTGTTTGCGCGGCGCGAGCACGTCGACGACGTCGTCGAGGTTGAAGCCACAGTGCATCGCGGCCAGGTCGGTGCGCACGTTCTCGCCCTGGTTGTAGTAGTGGATGCGGTCGATCGTCTCGTCGATCAGTCGTTCGCAGTCGCGCAGACTGTAGAAGGCGCTCATCGCCCGCAGCGTGCGGCCCATCTCGGCGATCGAGTACTCGCCCATCGCATCGAGGAAGTCGTCGAGCTCGTCGATGTGTTGGTTGCCCGAGCGGTCGCCGTTCGCGGGGATGGAGAGGAGCCCCTGGAGCGCGGTGTGGATCTCCGAGGTCGTGAACGGCTCCCGGAAATAGAAGGTCGAGGCGCCTTCGATTCCACCACAGGCTTCGATGTCGTCGCCGCCCCCGTACTTCGTGCTGATGATGGCGCTGTTGTGAAAAAAGATCTCCTTGCGGGTCGCTTCGATCAGCGGCTGGATGTTGAAGGCCTCGAAGCCCCCTCCACCACCCGGCGGAACGATGAACCCCCCCTCGTCCTCGGGTAGGAAGACGCCGGTGAGGGCGCTGAGACGCTCGGCCTCGTGGTTCACGTCGGAGTGCTGGAGGATGTTGGGCCCGACTCGCGTGGTGCTGGTGGGCCCAAAGCCGGCCCCGCCGTGCTGGTGACAGATGTTGCAGCTGGCTTCGTTGCTCAGGTACACGGCCTTCCCGGCCTCGGCGCCGGCGTCCTTGAAGAACATCTCGAAGCCGAAGTCCGGGTGTGTCGTGTCGGTCTGGCGGTTCTTGAGAAAGAACTGCTCTCGCCGCCCGAGCCACTGCGAGAAGATGTCGAGGTCGTCGAGCTCCTGGGGGGTGGCAAAGCGGAAGTCCGGGGTCTCGCCGGGACCGGCGTTCTGCGCGGCGACCCGGGCCAGCGTCTTGGGGAAGTGCTGGGCGATCGCGCCGTTCGGGAAGGCGCGGAGGGTGCCGTCGGCGTCGGGGTCGATGTTGCCGTGGTGGGGATTCGTCGGCGCCGCGTTGCCTGCCCAGCCCACCCGCACGACGGGTCCGAAGACGGTCGTGAGGTCGCCTTCCGCCCCGTGGAAGGGAGCGAAGGGCCCATCCAGGCGAGCGAGCGGACCCACCGTCATCGAGCCCCGGAAGAAGGGGCCGTGGGTGCCCGGGTCGTCGTCGGGCGGTTGCGCCAGTCCGCCTTCCACGTTGAAGAGGGCGCGCTCCAGCACCCAGGTGTCGTTCTCGAGCTGGGGCACCGTGCTCGCGAGCACGAGGGCTTTGTCCGACGGGCTCATCTTGGCGATGACGCTCGGGTAGATGTTGTACTGCTCCTCGGGGAGATGACAGGTCTTGCAGGTGCGGCCGTTGCCGTCGAAGGTCTCCTCGGTGAAGACCTCGAACCCCCGGTCGATCATCTGGAGCTGCTCGAGGCTGAGGTCTGCGGCGGCCGGTGTGACCACCAGACAGGCGGCGACGCCGACGGCGATCTTCCCGCCGAGTGCGGCCCGCCTCCTGCGAGGTGAGGGTGCGGGTCGCAATTCCGTTCTCCGATCCAGTCGGGTCATGCCACTCTCCCTTGCTGTCATCGCTGCAGCGCGTCTTGGCCTTCTGGCCTCCTTGGGGGGCGTCTCACCTGCGGGACCCTTCGGAGACGGGGATCTCCGACCCGCAGGTCCGCCTACAAAGTGCCCGTTTCGATGGGGATTGCGCCGGTATTTCCACAACGGAAACCCGGTAGTGCCCCTACCGACTCTCAGGGATGCGGGCGGGCCCTCGGGGACGGTCGCGCCGCTCGGAGCGGTCTTCCGGGGGTAGGGCGCTCGCAGCGCGACCGCGTCGCTCCCGTCGAGCCGCGATCGCGGCGCCCCGTGCGCAGTCGAGACGCGGGACAACCGGCTGGCGGCGAATCGCGTCTGCGGCTGCGTCTCAGGCCGGGACTTCGCCTTCGACGATCGTCCGCCACATCTCGCGGCGATATCCGTCGTGGTCGTTGGAGGCGTGGTGCATACAGGCGCGGTTGTCCCAGAGCGCCAGCGTCCCGGGCTCCCAGCGCAGCCGACAGGTGTAGAGGGGCTGGAGGATGTGGCCGCACAAGAAGTCGACCAGCGGGCTCGCCTCCTCGGTGCGGAGTCCCTCGATGCCCACGGTGTAGGTCGGACACACGTAGAGGCTCTTCGCGGCGGTCTTCGGGTGGGTGCGCACCAGCGGGTGCACGGCGCCGTCGACCAGGGTGCGCTCCTCGACGTCCATGTCGATCGACGTGACCTTGACGTCCATCCCGTCGGGGGTGTGCCGGCGCAGTCCCGCCAGCACTTTGCGCGCGGACATGTGCACCTTGAGCCCCACCAGGAGCTCCTGCATCCCCGGGCTCAAGGTCTGGTAGGCCAGCTCGGTGTTGGCGTAGAGGGTGTCGCCGCCATAGGGGGGGATCTCCGCGCCGTAGAGCAGGCTCACCGCCGGCGGGCGCTCGAGAAATGGCGAGTCGGTGTGCCAGTTGCCGCCAAAGATCATCGGCGAGCTCTCGTCCGCCTCCTTCACCACCCGCTGGACGTTGGGGTGCCCCTCGACCCCCGCCGTGTAGGCGTCGACGCCGAAGTTCCCGAAACGCAAGGTCAGCTTCTCCTGGTCCTCGAAGCGCGCCTGTTGGTCGCGCAGGTACACCATCTTGTGGCGGTAGAGCGCGTGTTCGAGCTCGGCGAACTGCGCGTCGTCGATCGCGCGGATGTCGATCCCGCGAATCTCGGCGCCCATCGCGCTGGAGAGCGGAAGTGCCTGGAGGTGCCGGTAATCCGCGGCGCGGTTGTCGAAGCGGCCGGAGGGCTGGGTGTGCGGGGCCTCGAGGATCGCCATGGCTCCCCGAGTATGCACCAGGTACTCTGGAGCGCCGAGCGACGCGGAGGCAGACCATGGGCGAACACACCCCGAAGGACGCCCCGAATCGACCCGAAGACGCTGCCCGCAGCCCCGAAGACGCGGCGCAGACCCGCGCCCGGGTCGGCGCCAACATGAGCTACTGGGCGAGACGGATGCGGAAGTACGCCGCTCCGGCCGAACCCGCGCCCAAGCCCACCGCGGAGCCCGAGGAGACGCCGTGAGCGAGCGGGCCCGGGGTCCGGGTCGCCCTCCGCCGCGCTGGCTCCTCAAGACGTTGACCCGCATCCACCTGCTCGCGAACCGTCTGAGCGGCGGGCGTCTCGGGAACGACCTGGGTGGGCTCCCCATGTGCTTCGTCGAGATGACCGGCGCGCGGAGCGGGCGCCCGCTGTCGGTGCCGCTGCTCCACATCCCCTACGGTGAGGGGGTGCTCCTCGTCGCCACCCAGGGTGGTGCGCCCACGGACCCGGTCTGGACCCACAACCTGCGCAAGCACCCCGATATCGCGGTGGTCCGTTCCGGCGAGCGCCGCGCCCTGCGCGCCCGCGCCGCGAGCCGCGACGAGAAGCGCGAACTCTGGCCGATCTGCGAGGCGGCCTATCCGACCTTCGCCCAGTATCGCCGACGCACGACCCGCGACATCCCGATCTTCGTATGCGAGCCCGCGTCCTGACCGAGCCCACATCAGCAACGCGATCAGTCCAGCCCCGGTGTTGGTCACCGTCCCGTGCCGTGCCCCGCGGCGGCATGCACGTTCTCTCGGTGATGGGTCGTGCCGCTCTGGCTCGCGGATCTCTTCGACGAGGCGACGAGCGCCCGGGTGAGCAGCGCCCTCGCGGGAATCGCGGTGGGCGGATTCTTCTCGTGGAACCGCTACACGGAACGAGGTGTGAATGGAGCTCAAGGCCACACGCATGGACATCGCCGACCGGATCGGCACGATCCGGCTCTCCCGGCCCCACCGCCGCAACGCCTGGACCGGCCGGATGCACACCGAGTACCGCTGGTGTCTCGAGCAGCTGAACGACGATCCCGCGGTGGGGGCGATCGTCGTCACCGGCGAGGGCGACAGCTTCTGCGTGGGCGCAGACTCCCAGGCGCTCGAGGGCCACGTCGAGCGCGGGGGCTACGACCCGGGCACCCCGGATCCGCTGGCCCAGCCCGGCTACGGCACTGCCCCCGAGTTCGACGCCACCTTCGCCTTCCACTTCGGGTTGCGGAAGCCGGTGATCGCGGCGCTCAACGGGGCCGCAGCTGGCGCGGGTCTGGCGCTCGCCTGCTACGCCGACCTGCGCTTCGCGGTGCCCGGCGCGAAGCTCACCACCGCCCACGGCAAGCTCAACCTCCCCGCCGAGTTCGGGCTCTCCTGGCTCCTCCCCCGCATCGTCGGTCTCACCCGCGCCAACGATCTCCTGCTCACGAGCCGCGTCTTCCTGAGCGACCAGGCCTACGAGTGGGGGATGATCAACGAGCTGGTGGATCCCGGCGAACTCGTCGCCCACGTCCACGACTACGCCGCGCGACTCCTGGAGTCCGTGTCGCCCAACTCGCTGCGGCAGACGAGATGGCAGATCTACCGCGACCTCCACCGCGACGTCGCCTCCGCCGTGCGCGACTCCGAAGCGATGGTGAACGGAATGATGGGCGAACCCGACTACGCCGAAGCGGTCCGTGCCTTCCTCGAAAAGCGCCCTCCGAAGTGGGGCCAGAGCTGACCGGCAAGCGCAGCGGCGGCAGCCGCGGAGCGCGCAGCGTGGGCGAAGCCCACGCGAAGTCAGACAGCGGGACACCGCAGATCTGGGCGCACCGAGCGGCAAGCGCAGCGGCGGCAGCCGCGGAGCTCGCAGCGTAGGCGACGCCCACGCGAAGTCAGACGGCGTCAAGCGCAGCGGCGGCAGCCGCGGAGCGCGCAGCGTGGGCGAAGCCCACGCGAAGTCATACAGCGGGACACCGCAGAGCTGGGCGCACCGAGCGTCAAGCGCAGCGGCGGCAGCGGCGGAGCGCGCAGCGTGGGCGACGCCCACGCGAAGTCAGACAGCGTCAAGCGCAGCGGCGGCAGCCGCCGCGCAGCGTGGGCGACGCCCACGCGAAGTCGCACAGCTCGAGACCCTAGAGCGAGAGCAAGCCACCCCCCGCAACGAGTAGCTCCCCGCTGATGTAGTCGGATTCGGGGGTGCAGAAGAGGTAGACCGCACCCGCCGCCTCCTCGGGGGTACCGGGTCTGCCGAGCGGGATGTTCTGCACGACGTGGTCGCGGGTGCGTTGGTCGAAGCCCACCCGGTAGTCGCTGCCGCCGACCTCGATGGTGGCGATCTCGTCGCCCTCCCACACCTGGGTGAGCCGGGTCTCGATCAGCCCGAAGGCGACGCAGTTCACGTTCACCCGGTACCGGCCCCACTCTTTGGCGAGGGTGCGGGTGACGCCGATCAGCGCCGCCTTGGCGGCGGAGTAGCCGATCTGGGTGGCGCCGCCGTAGAACCCCGAGACGGACGAGATGTTCACCACCTTGCGGTGGTGGCTCGTGCCCGCTTCGCGCTCCCGGGCCGCGGCATCGCGGAGGAAGCGCGACGCGGCGCGGAGGATCCGGAAGGGCGCGGTGGCGTGGACGTCGAGCATCGCCTGCCACTGCTCGTCTCCGGTCTTCCGGATGCTGCTGTTCCACACATAGCCGGCGTTGTTCACCACGATGTCGAGACCCTCGAAGCGCTCGAGGGTGTGCGTCACCACGCGCTCGCCGTAGTCGCGCTCGGTGACGTCTCCGGGGAAGGCACTCGCGTGTCCGCCGGCGGATTCGATCTCGGCGGTCACGACGTGGGCCGGGTCGGCGTCGAGGTCGGCCACCACGACCGACGCGCCGGCGGCCGCGAGCTTGCGCGCCAGCGCGGCGCCGACGCCGCGGCCGGCGCCCGTGACGAGGGCGACCCGGCCGTCGAGCTGACCGGGTCGCGCAGAGGGAGCGGGGACGGGAGTCGACATGGCGCGCAGTCTATCGCGCCTCAGCGACTCCCCTGAAGACGCGCGGTGCCGGCCTCGGGGTTGGCGCAGCTCGGCGGGATCTCGCCACGCCGCACCGCCTCGATGCCCCGAGCCACCGCGTCGGCGATGCCCCGAAAGCTCCGCTTGGTTCCGCCCCCGATGTGGGGCGTGGGGATCACGTTCTCGGCGAGAAGCGGATCGTCGGGGTCGAAGGGCTCGTCCCAGAAGACGTCGAGCCCCGCGCCCGCCACCCGACCGTCGCGCAGCGCCTCGAGCAACGCGTCGTAGTCGATCACCGGTCCCCGGGCGATGTTCACGACGAACGCACCGGGCTTGATCGCCGCAAAGGCCTCGCGCCCCATGAGGCCGATGTTCTCGGGGCTCGCCGGCGCGCCGACCACGACGAAGTCGGCCTGGGCCAGGACCTCCGCCGTGCGCTCGGCGCCCACGTGGAGGTCGAGGGGGACGCGGGGGTCACGGGGACGCGAGCCCGCGGGGCCGTGGCGCGAGATCGCGAGGACGCGACACCCGAAGCCCGCCAGGCGCCGGGCGATCTCCTCGCCGATCCCGCCGTAGCCCAGGATCGCCACCGTGCTCTCCCACAGACAGCTGCCGAGCCCCGATCCCACCTGGCGGTTGCGAAAGCGCTCGAAGGCCCCGGGGATGTCCCGGGCCAGCATCAGCAGGTGGGCGATCGCGAGCTCGGCCACCGATTCGGCGTTCCCGGTGCCGACGCTCGGGACGTTCGCCACCAGCACCCCGGCGGCGGTCGCCGCGGGGATGTCGACGCCGTCGAGCCCCACCCCGAACTGGTGCACGAGCTTGAGCCGGGGCTTGGCCAGGGCCTCGGAGGTGATCTTGGCGATCGCGGGGATCAACACGTCGGCGCGCTCGGCGTGGGTCGCGACTTCGTGGCGGCCGCAGGCGAACACCTCGTCGTCGGGCAGCCGCTCTTGGAGCGAGGACACCAGCCGGCTGCCCTCGGTGATGCAGACCCCGATGCGGAAGGGATCGGCCACGGCGCGCTACGCGAAGTAACGCGACGCGGTGGTCGCGGCGGCCACGTTCTCCTGGAGATGTGGCAGCGACTGCATGTCGGCGTTCACCACGTCGAGCCCGTGGGCCAGCACGAAGGCGTAGCTGCGCTGGAAGGGCGAGAGCCCCGAGCGCAGCACGTCGGCGCTGTAGAACTCGTCGAAGGCGTCGGGCTTCGCGCGGCCGAGGAAGCGACGGCCGGCGAGGTAGCGACCGGCCTTCATCCCGACCAGGCCGATGCCGGCAGCGCGGGCTTCGTCGAGCACCGGGCGCAGCGCCGTCATCGGCGGCGAGCCCTCGAGGATCGAGCGATTCTTCCAGTCGTACCAGCCGCCCGGGGTGATCGCGATCATCGCGAGGGAGTAGGCCCCGCTCGCCGTCACCGTGCGCAGCACCGCCTCGGTGTTCTGATGGGTGCTGACGCCCAGGTGCTTCACCTTGCCCGCGTCCCGTGCGGCCTCGAAGGCCCGGCGGATCTCGTCGCTCCCCACCAGATCGGTGTTGTTCGCAGCCATCACGTAGTAGGCGTCGACGTGGTCGACCTGGAGCTCTTGCAGGCTGGCATCGAGCTGACTCGACCAGGTCGCGGCCAGCTCCGCGCGACGCGCCGTCGAGAGTGCCTCTCCCGGCTCGATGTCCCGCGAGGGCACCGCCTTCGAGATCAGAAAGATCTCGTCCCGGTGACGTCGCAGGAAGGGGACGAGGTTGGCCTCGGCGTCGCTGTAGTAGCCCCGGTAGCCCACGTCGAAGACGTTGATCCCGGCGTCGAAGGCGGCGTCGAGGAGGTCGTCGCGACGTCGGCGCGAGAGCGCGGCGCCACACCCAAACACCAGCCGGCTGGCGTTCCACCCGGTGCGTCCGAGGGTGCGGTAGGTCATCTCGGGCCACTCGAGCCCCGTCCGGGCGTAGTCGCGGGCCGCCGCCACCGCGGCGCGGGCGTCGCCGGAGGAGAGCAGGGTGCGGCCGCTGATGGCCACCATCGCGAGGAGCTCGAGGAAGCGGCGTCGGCTGGTGACGGGCAGGGTGGGCTCGGGACGCTCGGATGTGTCGGTCATCGGGCTCCTCCGGCGGGACGGTCTCCATTCTAGGGGGGGCCTCGGCGCGCGGCGAGCGCTGGCGCGCTCCGCGGCCACCCCCCCGGTCCTGCGCGGGCAGGTCGCGCGCGTTCCGCAGCGCCGGTGACCCGGTAGACTCTGCGTCGTAGCTCGGGAGCGGCTCATGCGATTCGGGATCTTCTCCACCGTCACCAAAGCCGACGAGCGCAGCGTCCAACAGCTCTTTCGCGAGAACCTCGAGCAGGTGGAGCTCGCCGAACGGCTCGGCTACGACAGCTTCTGGTTCGCCGAGCACCACTTCTCCACCTACAGCATGATCGCCTCGCCCAACCTGATGGTGGCGTCGGCGGCGCAGCGCACCGAACGCATCAAGCTCGGCCCGGCGGTGAATGTCTTGCCCTTCCACCACCCGATCCGGCTGGCGGAAGAGGGCGCCATGCTCGACATGATGAGCGACGGCCGTCTGCTCTGGGGCATCGGGCGTGGCATCCAGCTCGGCGAGTTCGTGCCTTGGGAGGTGGACCCCGAGCAGAGCCGCGAGATCTTCGACGAGACCCACCAGGCGGTGATCCGCGCCTGGACCCAGCCCTCTTTCTCCTACGAGGGCCGACACATCCACGTGCCCGAGACGAGCCTCGAGATCCGCCCGGTGCAGCAGCCCCACCCCCCGGTCTGGACCGCGGGTCTTTCGGAACCCTCGGTGCGCTGGGCAGCGTGGCGGAACTACCCGATCATGGAGGTCTACACACTGCTCCCCACCATGCAGCAGCACTGGGAGATCTACCAGAAGGTGAGCGCCGAGTGCGGCCACACGATCGACCACGTGGGGCTCGTCCCGACCCGCCACGTCTACCTGGCCGAAAGCGATGAGCGGGCCAAGGCCGAGGTGCTGCCGACCCTCGCCACCCGCTGGGAGCAACTCCTCAAACTCGCCAAGCCGGACGAGACCGCCCAGACGGCCTCCTTCGAATACCTGAAGGGCACCTTCGACGCGGCGGCCCGGGGCGATCTGAGCGAGCTGATGGACCTCGGGATGCTCCTGATCGGCACCCCCGAGACGGCGATCCGTCTGATCAAGCGTCACCAGGAGTTCCTTCCACAGCTCCAGTACATGATCCTCTTCTTCGCCTACGGAACTCTCACCCAGGCCCAGATCTGCAACTCGATGCGCCTCTTCGCGGAAGAGGTGATGCCCGAATTCTCGGAGGAGACCCGATGAGCGCGACGACACCCTGGTTCGGCACCCCCCGGGACCCCGGGGTGGTGCCGATCAAGAAGAACCTCTTCGAAGAGGTGATCCACGCCACCGGAGACCTCGAGCTGGTCCCGGTGTTCCCCTACCTGGGGGACGGCGCCATCGTGCCCTGTCTCAGCTACGCGATGGGCGGTGGCGGCGCCAAGAAGTTTCAGTTCTTTCACGCCAACGACGTGCCCGAGGTGATGATCTGTCTCTCCGAGCACAACAGCGCGCTGCGCGCCGGCATGTTGATGTCCTTCCCCGACCTCCACGGGGTGAACAATTTCCTGAAGGACGTCGACGACGAAGACGCCTACATGCTGGTGGTGGTCGCCATCCGCATGCGGGAGGGTGCGCAACACGAGGGCTTCCTGATGCGCTGTCGCGAGTGCAACGAGCCGGTGTTCCGCCTCGACCGCGACATCAAGGAGGGACCCGAGCGCCCCTACTACCCCGAGTTCTACGCGTTGCGGCTCTACGCCGATGCCGTCGACCAGTTCAACGCCTCCGACCGCACCTGCGCCAAGTGCGGGACGGTCCAGGAGCCCTTCCCCCAGGACCAGCTCGGCTGGAAGCGCTACGCGCGTCAGGTCGAGCTGGCCAACCGCGCCCGCGCCGCCGTCGAAGCGCAGGGCGTCTGAGACGTGGCCATGGAAGCCAAACGCGTCGTCCAGCTCTTCCAGGAGGCGGAGTCGGCCTGGGGCTCCTTCGACGACTTTCCGGCCCTCGAGCCTCGGGTCGACCCGATGCCCCACCTGAGCCGCAACACCGTCTCCCAGCCCTTCTACCTCGCGAGCGAGAGCGACCAGACCCTGGTGAACGTCTCGGGCGAAGGGGAGATCTGGTTCGCCGGCGAGCGTCCCGAGCGCATGCAGCTCGTCGCCGGGGACAGTGTCTACCTCCCGGCCGGGGTGCCGAGCCGCGTGATCACCCGCACCCCGAGTCTCCAGGTGCGTCTCAAGGCGCATCCCCCGGCGCGGGAGGCGGTGGCGTGGTACTGCCAAGCCTGTCAAGCGCTCGTGCACTGGCACGATGTCGGCGCCGACGTGGACGTGCCGCAGGACGAGTACTGGCGAGCGGTGGAGCACTTCAACCGCGACGAGGCGGCGCGCGCCTGCGGCGCCTGCGGCGCCGCCCATCCCCTCGCCGAGCTCGGCGACATCGCCTGGCCCGAGGTGGCCAAGGCGATCCGCGCGGCGCAGGAGACCTAGCGCGCCGCGGAGGGGAGACGGGACGCGGAGCGTCGGGTAGGGTCTCGCCATGGACTGGACCGTCTACCTCTCCGGGGAAATCCACACCGACTGGCGCGAGCGTATCGAGACCGGGGCGCGCGCGGCGGGGCTCCCGGTTCGCTTCACCTCGGCGGTCACCGACCACGCCGCCAGCGATGCGGCGGGGGACGTGCTCGGCAAGGAGCGCGAGCCCTTCTGGCGCGATCACAAGTCGTCGAAGGTGAACGGGATCCGCACCCGGACCCTCCTGGAGCAGTGCGACGTCGCGGTGATCCGCTTCGGCGACAAGT
Source organism: Myxococcota bacterium (assembly GCA_028284525.1). GTDB lineage: Bacteria > Myxococcota_A > UBA9160 > UBA9160 > PR03 > JANQRO01. The sequence goes on from JANQRO010000162.1 coordinate 35,816, forward strand.
ACAAGCAGTGGAACGCGGCCTTCGACGCCGGCTACTGCGCCGCCAAGGGGAAGCCCTACGTCACCCTCCACGACGAGGACATCGTCCACGCGCTGAAAGAGGTCGACGCGGCGGCCATGGCCTGGGCCCAGACCCCGGAGCAGGTGGTCGAGATCCTCCGCTACGTCACCCGCCTCTAGGCGGCGTCGCGGGGCGGCCGGTGGGTCGCCGGAGCGCTCCCCCGCGCGCGCTAACGACGCTTCAGCTCCACCACCGGGATCGTCCGCTCGGTGTTCTTCTGGTACTTGGCGAAGATCGGCATTCCCGCGCAGATCTGCTCGAACAGATGATCGCGGTCGCTCCCCGCGGTCACCGCGGCGCGCGCCGGAAAGGTCTCGCCGTCGAGCTCGACCTCGACGTCCGGGTGCGCGACGAGGTTGTGGTACCAGGGCGGGTTGCGCACCGACCCCCCCATCGAGGCGATCAGCAACAAGCGATCGTCGACGCGGGCGTAGGCGAGGGGGACCGTGCGTCGGGCGCCGCTCTTGGCACCGGTGGTCGTGAGGATCAGACACGGCATCGCCGCGAGCTCCCCGGAGAGCTTGCCGCCGTTTTTCCGGAGCTCGGCCATCACGGCGTCGTTCACCTGCTGGGTGATCGTGCCCGCGCGCTTCCAGGCTGCGGAGCCGGGGCCGTCGTCGGCGGCGACCTGCTTGGACATCTTGATGAGTTCGTCGTTGGTGAGACGGAATGTGTCGTCTGCCATGGCGCGATGCTACCCCACCCGTGTCTCGCCGCGCGGCCCCGCCGAGATCCTCAACGAGCGGGAAGCTCGGCGAGCACGCGGCGGGCCGAATCCGCGACAGGCCCCACGGCGAAGGGGCGCTCGAGGGTGCGACGCGCCTCGTCCACTCGCGACTGCCCGGCGAGGAGGAGCGCCAGGTTCACCGCCGCTTCGCCGAGCTCCGGTGCGTGCGAGAGCGTCCGGCGGTAGACCGCCTCGGCGCCGACGCTGTCGCCCCGGCCTTGCAGACTTCGCGCCCAACCGAGCATCAGGTTGCGGTAGCGGCGCCGCAGCAATGCCGACGGCGCGGCGGCGAGTCCCGTTTCGAGTCGCGTGGCCCGGCTCTCCGGATCGTGCTGCGCGAGCAACCGCTCGTCGATCAGCGCGTCGCGGGTCGCCACGGCCGCCTCCGCGACCGCGTGGCCCGAGGCGTCGCCCGCGAGGTAGGTCGTCGGCGTCTCGAGGCCGTCGCGGACGGCCGCGAGGATCTCGCGGGATTGATCCCGACCGACGGCCCGCCCTGCGGCGAACTCGAGGAAGGGACGGTCGTCGACGAGCAGCGCGGCGTCGGCGCTCCAGACGGCGAGCCCGGTCGGGCCCATCGCGAAGAGCGAGAGCCAGTCCGCGGGTGCGACGAGGGCGTTCGCGGCGAGGTCCTCCCCGACGCCTCGCGCCGCGACGCGCGCATCCAGCAGACCCGGATCGAGGGCGAAGGGTTCGCGCTGCAGGATCAGGATCCCGTCGCGGTCGTCGAGCCAGAGCGAGGCCTGGGGAAAGACCTCGAGGGCGGCGCGCACCAGCGCCCGGGTCTCGGCGACGCCCTGGCCGTAGAGGGGCACCCACTGGGCGACGACCCCGCCGTCGGCGAGGGCGGCGCGGGCCTCGCGGTAGAACTCCACCGAGTAGAGATTCGAGGTGCCCACGGTCCAGGCCTGCAAGGGCTCGAGGACGATCAGGTCGTAGCGATCGCGGGTCGCGCGCAAAAAGGCGCGGCCGTCGTCCCGGTGCAGGGTCACGCCGGGGCGTTCGAAGAGCCGGTCGGCCGCGTCGGCGAACCAGCGTTTCGAGAGCGCGACGACGCCGGCGTCGATCTCCACACAGTCGAGGGTGTCGAAGCCGTGGCGGTGGGCCGACGCAAAGGTCTGTCCCGTGCCGAGGGCGATCCCCAGGGCCTTGCGCGGTTCGGCCACGAAGAGCGCCGGCAGGTGGCCCAGACCGCGGTGCCCGCCTCCCGTCCCCGCGACCCACACCGAGTTGATCCACAGACGGCGTCGGCCCGCGCTCGTCTCGGTCACCATGACGCCGCTGTCGCGGCCCTCGCGGAACTCGAGGACACGCTCGCCGGGTTCGAGGTGGGCGCGGTAGATCGCGCGCGGGACGTCGGCCAAGACGACCGAGGCGAGCGCCGCCGTCGCCGGCGCGACGAGGGCGATGCGGGGTCGCACTCCGTGTCCGGCGAGCGCCCACCCGGCGACGCCGATCAGGGTCGCGGCGAGGGCGAGGGTCGCCCCCGCGCTGCCCAACGCGGGGAGCAGCGCGAACGCGGCGGCCGTGCTTCCGACGACACAGCCCGCCGTATTGGCCGCGTAGAGGTCTCCAAAGCTCTCGGCGCCGCCCCGACGGTTGCGCTCGAGGGCGACCAGCGTCGGGAGCACCGCCGAGATCGCCGCGGCGCCCGGCACCAGCACGAGGGCGAGGAGGAGCACGCCGAGAGGGGAGTTGCCCGCCGCGATCGCGTCCTGCAGGGCCGGCGCGTCGGCGAGCCGGGCGAGCGCCGCGGGCACGGCGCCCAGGGCGAGCGCGCCGAGGCCGCAGAGGACGGCGACGAGCGCGCGCAGCGCCGCGACCGGATCCGGCGCGCG
>JANQRO010000189.1 GCA_028284525.1 Myxococcota bacterium
GCCCGCCGCGTCGCGGTGGAGCAGCGTCGCGGCGCCCCCGAGCAGGTGCGACCCCACGACCCCCGCGATCGCCACCCGCAGCAGCGGCCGCGGGCTCGCCCCCGCGCCCCGCCAGACGAGCAGGGCGCAACCGGCGGCGAGGCCGACGGCCGCGGTCACGAAGGACAGACCGTAGACCCCGGTCCACGGCGCCAGCGCGACGAGCGCGGGGTTCTCGTGCTGGGCGTATCCGAGCAACGCCCAGGGAAAGCCTGTCAGCACAAAGCTCCGCGCGTGGTCGAGGGCGGTCCACAACGCGGCGCCGCCAAGGGGGGCCCACCATCGCGTCCAGTCGAGACGCGACCAGCCCCAGCCGAAGAGCGCGACGAAGACCGCGGGGTAGAGCGCGAGGCCCACCGCCGCGACGACGCCGATCGCCGGGTGGGCGCCGCCGTAGCGCACGGCGGCGATGTAGATCCAGTGGAAGACCAGGCTGTGGGCGAGCCACCCCCCGGCGAAGGCCAGGGCCGCGGCGCGCCCGGCGCTGCAGCCCGAGATCGCGACCGCGAGACACGCGGGGCCCACCCAGGCCAGCGCCCAGCCGAGATCCAACGCGTCTTCGCCCCAGGCGTGGGGAAAGGAGAGCGCCGTTGCGACGCCGTAGCCGACGACCCAGGGCAGGCTCATGCGAGGACGGCCCGGAGGACGCGGCGCTCCTCGGCGCGCATCGCCCGCGCCTCTCCCTCCTCTTCGTGATCGTGGCCCAACAAGTGGAGCGTGCCATGGATCAAGAGCCGGAGGAGCTCGGCGTCGAAGCCGGTGTGGGTGCGGCGCGCCTGACGCCGCGCGGTGTCGACCGAGATCACCACGTCGCCCAGCAGCCGACCCCGGTAGGGTGCGTGGTCGCCCTCGAGGAGCGAGAAGGAGAGCACGTCGGTGGGGCCCCGCCGGCCGCGGTGCGCGCGGTTCAGCGCCGCGATCTCGCGGTCGTCGACGAGGGCGATCGAGAGCTCGGAGCGCGTGTGCCCCAGCGTCCGGAGGGCGCGACGCGCCCGCGCGAGGAGGAGCGCGGAGTCGACCCGGCGACCGGCATCGCTCGCGGGCGGCCCGGAGAGCCGAACGCTCATTCCCGGGTGTCGGGGTCGCTACCGGGGAGGGCGTCGGCGTAGGCGCGGATGATGCTCTGGACCAGGGGGTGGCGAACGACGTCGGCGTCGCTGAAGCGCATGAAGGAGATGCCGTCGACCCCGTCGAGCACCCGCTCCGCCTGCACCAGCCCGCTGGTCTGATCGGCGGGCAGGTCGATCTGGGTGACGTCGCCGGTGACGATCGCTTTCGAGTCGTAGCCGAGGCGGGTGAGGAACATCTTCATCTGCTCGGGGGTGGTGTTCTGCGCCTCGTCGAGGATCACGAAGGACTGGTTCAGCGTGCGCCCGCGCATGAAGGCGAGGGGCGCCACTTCGATCACCCCGCGCTCCATCATCCGCTCGGCCTTGTCGAAGGGCATCATGTCGTGGAGCGCGTCGTAGAGCGGGCGCAGGTAGGGGTGCACCTTTTCGGCCATCGTGCCCGGCAGGAAGCCCAGCCGCTCGCCGGCCTCGACGGCGGGCCGGGTGAGCACCACCCGCTCGACCTCGCGGCGGTTGAGCGCCGCCACCGCGGCGGCCATCGCGAGGTAGGTCTTGCCGGTGCCCGCCGGGCCGATCGCGAACACCAGGTCGTGTTGGCGGATCTCCTCGACATAGCGTCGTTGGGAGAGGTTCTTCGCACGGACCCGCCGCCGGGAGCCCACCGCCGCGAGGATGTCCTCGCAGGCCTCGGAGAGGTCGACGTCGGGTGCCCCCGAGGCCATCTTCGCCGCCGACATCACGTCGCGGGGCCCCACCGGGTTGCCCTCGCGCACCCAGCCGTAGAGCTCCTCGAGCACCTTGCGGGCGTTGGCCACCCGCTCGGGCTCGCCGACCAGACGCACTTCGTTCCCCCGGGCGTGGGCGCGGATGCCGAGCTCCCGTTCGAGGATACGCAGCGTGCGGTCGTTTTCGCCGCAGAGCTCGGCTGCGGACTGGTTGTCATCGAAGACCAGGGTCTGTCGGGTGCTAGCGGGCTCGCCCAGAGTGCGCTCCGGAAGGGTTGCGGGGTTCGGGGGCCAGCAACACCGGCCCGTGGTCGCGCCGCCGGAAATAGTAGGGGCCGTGTTCGAGGGGCGTCAACGCGCCCGCGGCCGCGGCCCAGAGCTGGAGCGGTTGGATCTGCTGGGGCCAGTCGCCCTGGACCAGGCGATAGGCCTCGACGAGGTTGCGCATCCGCGCCGCCGAGAAGCGCTGGTGTGCCTCGAGGAGGAGATCGCGTTCGAGGGAGACCACCGTGGCCGCGGGTGCCGGCGCCGGGCGCTCCACCCCCAGGGCCAGCGCGCCGAGCAGCGCGAAGGGCAGGAGGTTGGCAAGGATCGTGCGCAGCGGGAGCCGCGGGGCGCGCTCGCCACCGAGCCCCCGCTTGCGCTGGTTCACCGCCTCGATCCATCCGGCGCGCATCAGATCCACGACGATCCGGGTGGCGAGGAAGGTGCCGAGGCGCGACAGGTCGATCACCCGCGACAGCGGGGAGCGGCCGTCGACCAGCAGATAGATCTTCTCGGTGTGTGCGGGGTGGGGCGAGCGCTGGGCGGCCTCCGAGGTGCGAAACTCCTCGAGACTGCCACGGCGACGCAGCTGCGTATTGGGCGAGGGGGCGCTGTCGGCGAACGAGCTCCACTCGTCCACCATCCGCAACCCGTCCATCAGGACCTGCTCCGCCGGGAGCAGCGAGTCGGACGCGCGGCGATGGTGCGGCGCCTGCGCGACGAAGTGGAAGGAGCCGTCGACCCAGCGCAACAGGTCGAAGAGCGTCTCGCGGGTGAGCAGATCCTCGGTCTCGCGGAGCTCCTCCTGCGAGAGCTCGCCGGCGTCGACCAGCGCCTCCTCGAGACGCTGCTCGGGATCGAGCCCGCGCCGGGCCTTGCGATAGACGTCGGCGGCGACGACGCCACAGCGGACGAGCATGTCGCCGATCGCGACCCCCGGCGCCTCCGCCGGCGCGGCGGTCACGATGCGCCCCTCGTCGAAGTGGAGCTCGACCTCGTGGGCGCCCTTGCGCACCCGCAGCATCCCGGTCTTGCGTTGCTGGCCGATCAGCTGGAAGACCTCGCTGATCCCGAAGTCGCGGAGATTGCCGTTGAGGGCCACCGACACGGCTAGCGCCCCCCGCGCGTCTGGCGCCACACCGCCAGCAGATAGGTGCCGAGCCCGAGCCCGCCGAGGAGCAGGGTCGCCCACCCCGCCGCCGCCCCCATCGCGAGGGGGTCCGGAATCCGCGCCGTGCCGTACCACCAGACCGATCCGGCCAGCGCCGCACCGGTGAGACCGGCCCAGGCCGAGAGCGGTCGTGAGACCGTGAGCCCCACGCCGGGCAGGACGGTCCCGAGCGCGCCAAACCCCATGCGCAGGGCGCGGGGCCAGCGGGGGGCGGGGTCGCCGTCGTGTTGCCAGCGAGGCTGGCTGCGTTGACTCTGGGCCTTGCGACAGTCGTCGCAGAGGGCGTCGCGCGCCGCGTCCACCCCGGCGTGGCCTTCGGCGATCGCCGCGCAGCGCGCGCACCACTGGGAGCAGGCCAGACGTTTGCGCCAGTGGCCGGCGAGGAGGAAGAGCAAGGCGAAGCAGCCGGCGGCGAGGCCCGGGTAGAGCCCGATCCACCCCGGCGCCCAGGCCCGCCTCGCCTGATCGGCGAAGGCGGAGCCGGGGTCGGCGCGCAGTCGGCTCCGGATCGCCGCGGTGGGAATCGGCAGGTCCGCGACGAAGCCCTGGTCGGCGTCACCGATGCGTTCGGCCAGCTTCCCGACCAACGCGCGATCCAGGTCCTGGGCGACATTGAGCGCGTTCTCGTGCTGGGTGACTTCGATGTTGCGGCCGTGGGCCTGGGCGAGGTTGAACCAGATCACCGGCGACTGGAGCTGATGGGTGGCTTGCTGGTAGAGCCCGGTCGCGTCGTCGAGCCGACCCTGGTGGTAGCGGAGATTGCCGAGGTCGGTGAGGAGCACCGGGTTCGCGGGCTCGGCTTCGAGCAGCGCGAGGAAGCGCGCCTCGGCGGCGCCCAGATCGCCGGCGCGCCGCGAGCGCCGGGCGATCGCGTGGAGCGAAAGGGTGTCGCGTTCGCCCCGCGCCGCGAGACGTTCCGACTCCACCGGGTCGAGGAAGCCGCGTTCGGAGGACCAGGTGGCCTCCGCCAGCGGATCGGAGCCCAGCGCCACCAACGAGCGCCCCACCTCCCGGGCGAGGGGCTGGAGGGCGACGAAGGCGAAGAGCGCCGCCGCGACGAGGGCGCGGCGGTCCGGCGCCTCGCCGTAGAGCAGCCCCAGGAGAAAGAGCACGGCGAGGGCGCCGACCGGTCCCTCCCCTAGCGCGGGCGGCACCAGCACGGCGCTGCCGACGAGGGCGAGACGCGCCGGCGTGGTCATCGTGGGTTCGAAGGAGTCGCCGAGATCCCGGGCCGCGAGGGGGAGCGCCGCCATGCCGCGCAGGGCGATGTAGCCGAAGCCCCCAGCGATCAGCGCGACATAGAGGAACCAGCCCGCCGTCGCGGTCGTCCAGAGCGAGGCTTCGAGGTGCCCGGGAATCCGTCGCAGCGCGTCGAGCGCCGCGGCCACGGCGCCTGCGCTGTCCTGCTCGCCCCAGCGCGCCTCCGCCAGGGCGGCGTGGGCCCCCGGGAGGTCGGGAGCGAGGACGACGGCGGCCTCCGCCTCCTCGCGCCGGTCGGCGCCGAGCTTGCCGAGGAGAACCGCGCGGGCGGCGGCGTCGAGGTTCTCGAGACCCAAGCGGTCCGCCGCGCTCCGCACCTGCTTCGCTCGCTCGGGAAGTCCGTAGGACGGAGTGAACCACGCCTGCTCGAGCGCGGGGATTCCCCCTGGGGAAATCGAAGACGGCGACGAGGCTTCTTCCGCCTGGCCACGGGCCTCGGCCCCGGCGGCGGGCGACGCCGCAGCGACCACGGGATCCACCGCCGGCGCCTGCGCACGCGCGGAGACGCCGGGGAGCATCACGCCCAGGACGAGCGCGACGAGGGACAGCAACCAGGGGCGCAAAGCCCGCATTCCGGGGGCACTCCTCGACCGGGGATCCGTCCGTCGTATCGGCCTGCTGGGACGCGAGCTAAACGCGCTTCTGGGCGTCGCGGCGGCCGCGGCCCGAGGGCGTGGTCGACGCGCACACCCCGCGCCCGGAAGCTCACCTGCGGGTTGCGGGCTGCCTGGCGGGGGGCGGACCCGCCGACTATCTTGCGCCGCCCGACGGCGGCGGAGTCCGCCCGTCGGCCTCGCACCCCCACGCGGAGAATCCGTGGCCAACCACAAGGCAACCAAGAAAGCCGCCCGTCAGGATCTCGTTCGGCGCGCCCGCAACCGCGGCGTGCGCACCCAGATGCGGTCGATGGTGAAGGCGTTGCGTGTCGCCATCGAGAGCGGCGACAAGGACGCGATCCCGGGTCGTCTGAAGGCCGTCGAACGCGCGATCCGCAAGGCGGCCAGCAAGGGCGTGGTGCCCGCGCGCCAGGCCGATCGCAAGGTCTCCAGGCTGGCTCGCGCCGCCCACGCGGCCCTCTCCTAGCGGCGGTCGCCGGGACGCTCGACGCTGCGCTCGGGGTCAGTCCGCGCCACCCGCCCGAACGCGCGGTCGCGGCGCCGCGCCTAGGCGGAGAGATTCAGGACCAGTCTCTCGAGGGCGGTCTCCGGCGGGACCGCGCCCTGCCCCTTCAGAACCAGGTCGGTTTCGTGGATCGCCGCCAGGCCCCCGCGCAGACGCGTCGGCGCGTAGCGCCCGGCCTGGCGCTCCAGCTTGCGCACGACGAAGGGCGGGCCCGCGACCGAAGCGCCCTCGCGCACCCGCACCAGTCGCCGGAAATGGCTGGCCAGGGCGCCGAGCACCACGGGCCCCGGAGCGCCCCCGTCCAGCAGGCGTCGCAAGACCCGCAGGGCGTCGGGGCCCCGCCCCTCGCCGATGGCATCGGTGAGATCCCAGATCGGCTCCTCCGCGACCTCGGCCACCGCCTCGCGAAGCGCCGCGGTATCGATCGCGGTCTCGGGATGGACGAGCAGGGCGGTCTTCTCGAGCTCGGCGCGCAGCGCCAGCAGGTGCGGACCGACCCGGTCGAGCAACGCTTCGGCGACCCCGCGCCCGAGGCGCAGGCCCTGACGCTTGGCCTCGCTCCGCACGAAGGCGAGCTGCCCGCGGCGGTCTCTGGGCGCACTGCACTCGACGCGGATGGGGAAGGCTTTTACCCAGGCCGCGCGGCGGTCGGCGCTCGCGGCGCTCGCCACGAGCACGACCGGCCCACCGGGTTCGAGGCGCGGCACCCATTCGGCGAGGGCGTCGGTGAGCGCAGCGCGTCCACGCCCGCTCGTCCCGGCGGGATCCCGCAGCCAGACGAGCCGGCGAGCCGCGAGCATCGGGAGCGCACCGAGCGCCGCGTCGAGGTCGGCCGGCGTGGCTCGGTCGCCGTCGAGGCGGTCGACGTTGAGATCTTCGGGACCGCCGTCGAGGGCCGCGGCGCGCAAGAGCCCCAGGGCTTCGTCGCGCAGCAGGGCTTCGGCGCCGGCGACCAGGTAGGCCCCCGCGAGCTCGCCGCCGGCCAACGCCGCCTCGAGCTCGTGCACCTCCACGCTAGGGCCGCAATCCGGCGCTGAGCACCTCGTGGAAGCGAGTCGCGATCACGCTCGCCACGCGACGCAACGCCTCCTGGCGGTTCTTGCGCGCGGCCTGCACGTCGGCGCTCTCGAGGTAGAGCTCCCACTCGACGAAGGAATTGCTCGAGAGCGGGATCTCGCTGCCGTCGCTGCGCCGCGCCGCGAGGTCGACCTCGACCTCGACCTGTTGCTCGAGGGCCGCCGCCACCGACGACACGCTGGTGACGAAGGTCTCGAGGGGGTGGATCCGACCCGAGACCACCACGTCGGCGTTGGCGGTGGAATCGACCAGGGAGACCCCGCCGCGACGGAGGAATTCGCGCCGCAACGCGTCGGTGAGGAGCGCGTCGACCCCGGGCTCGAAGGAGTCGTTCTGCAGCGGCGGGACGGCGACCCGCAGCGCTTGGGCGCCGCCGCTCGCGGCGGTCGGGGGTCGCACCAGTTGGTAGCCACAACCCGAGCCGGCGACGGCGAAGAGAACGGCGAGCCCGATCGCCCGCGCGGCCACCGCCGCGCGGGTGCGCGCGCGCCGCGTGCTCCCGTCTCCACCCACGGGGCGATCTATAGCTCGTAGCGGCCGCAGGCGCCTCGAGGTCCGAGCGGGTCGCGTTGGGGGGCTAGGCGCGCTCCCGCGCCACGCGCAGCAGCTCCTCGCCGACGAAGTCGCGCTGCTCGAACACGCTCGCGTCGATCCGGCCGCGGAGCAGCGCGCGCCCCTCCTCGACCTCGTCCCGCATCGCCTGTAGCGGGTCCCCCGAGCGGAGCGCCGCGGCGAACTTCTCCTCGTTGTAGAGGACGATGTCCGAGACGGCGATCCGCGCGAGCCGCTCGGCGCGCGCGAGCTCTTCGCCGTCGGGGGCGGGGGTCGCTGCGGCAGACGGGGCGGCGGGCGGCGCCGGGCTCGGAGTCGACGACTCGAGGGCCGGCGCGGGCCGCCCGAGGTCTGCTGCGGCGTGTCCACCCGGGCCCGGCGCGTCGGGGCATTCCAGACCGGGGCCTCCCGGCGGGGTGGGGGTCTCGGGATCGGAGAACGCCGACGTGGCCGCGGGCGAGGAGGCGGGCGGAGCGAGCTCCACCCCCCACCGGCCGAGCGCCTCGGCGAGTCGCGCGGGGACTCCGTCGGCACAATCGCCGGCGTCCAGGTAGAGATCCGCCCCGAATCCTGCCGCGGAGGGGTCTTCGGCGCCGGCGGCCGGCGTGCCCAGCAGGACCACGCCGATCCCCGCGAGCCCTGCGTTGCGCTTCAGGACCTCGCAGATCTGATGACCGCCGATTCCGGGCAGCTCCGCGTCGAGGAGGGCCGCGCGGGGCGGCGTGCGGTGGAGCGCCAGCAGCGCCTTTGCGCCGTCGTCGCAGGCCACTGCCGGGAGCGTGCTCCCGCCGAGCAGATCGGCGAGATGCTTGGCCGTCCGGGCATCGCGGTGGGCGACGATGACGAGCGGGTCCACATCGGGCAGCTCGGGACTCGACGGGGCCGGGCGCGGCGCCGAGGAAGCCTGCGGGGCGCTCTGCGGGAGCTCGGGTGCAGCCGGTGCCGCGGGCGGCTGGGCCGCGACTGGCTCGGGCGCAGCCGGTGCCGCGGGCGGCTGGGCCGCGACTGGCTCGGGCGCAGCCGG
>JANQRO010000195.1 GCA_028284525.1 Myxococcota bacterium
CGTGGCGGGCGCCGGCTTCGGCGGAATGTACGCGCTGCACAAGCTGCGCGGGCTCGGGTTCTCGGTGCGGGTGCTCGAGGCCGGCGGCGGCGTCGGCGGCACCTGGTACTGGAATCGGTACCCCGGGGCGCGCTGCGACGTCCAGAGCATGGACTACTGCTTCTCCTTCGACGAAGAGCTCCAGCGCGAGTGGAACTGGAGCGAGAAGTACGCGCCCCAGCCCGAGATCCTGCGCTACGCGAACCACGTGGCCGACCGTTTCGACCTGCGCCGCGACATCCAGTTCGACACGCGGATCTCCGTGGCGCGCTACGACGAGACGGCCGGCATCTGGCAGATCGAGACCGAGGCGGGCGAGCGGTTCGAGGCCCGCTACTACGTGATCGCCACCGGCTGTCTCTCGGTGCCCAAGGAGGTCGACATCCCCGGCCAGGCCGACTTCGAGGGCCCGACCTACCACACCGCCCGCTGGCCCGAAGAGGGCGTCGACTTCAGCGGGATGCGGGTCGGGGTGATCGGCACCGGCTCTTCGGCGATCCAATCGATCCCGATGATCGCGGACCAGGCGGCCCAGCTCACCGTCTTCCAGCGCACCGCCGCCTTCAGCTTGCCCGCCTACAACCGAGCGCTCGGCGAGGAGGAACGCGAGGCCTGGAAGGCGCGCTATCCCGAGCACCGTCGGCTCTCGCGTCATTCGGGCTTTGGCGTTCCCGACGCCCCCCTCGACAAGGGTGCCTTCGACGTCGACGACGCCGAACGCGATCGGCTCTACGAGGCCGCCTGGCAACGCGGCGAGATCGTCGCGGTGATGCAGCAGTTCAACGATCTCCTGGTCGACCCCGCCGCCAACGACACGGCCGCGGAGTTCGTGCGGAACAAGATCCGCGGCATCGTGGACGACCCCGATACCGCCGAGCTGCTCTGCCCGGACAGCTTCCCGATCGGCACCAAGCGGATCTGTCTCGACACCGACTACTACGCCACCTTCAACCGCGACCACGTCGAGCTGGTGGATCTGCGCAAGACGCCGATCGAAGCGATCACCGCCGAAGGCGTGCGCACCTCCGAGACCCAGCACGAGTTCGACGCGTTGGTCCTCGCCACGGGCTTCGACGCCATGACCGGCGCGATCGTGAGCGTCGACGTGCGCGGGCGCGGTGGCGTGACGCTCGCCGATCGCTGGGAGGCGGGGCCGCGGACCTATCTGGGGATCGGCGTCGCGGAGTTCCCGAACCTCTTCATGATCACCGGGCCCGGGAGCCCTTCGGTGATGAGCAACATGATCCTCTCGATCGAGCAGCACGTGGAGTGGATCGCCGACTGTCTGGTGCACCTGCGCGACGCGGGCGCTACCCAGATCGAGCCCGAGCCCGGGGCCGAGCAGGAGTGGGTCGACCACGTGAACGAGGTCGCCAACGCCACGCTCTTCCCCCAGGCGAACTCGTGGTACGTCGGTGCCAACGTCCCCGGCAAGCCGCGGCTCTTCATGCCCTACATCGGGGGCATGGGGGTCTACCGCGACAAGTGCGACGCGGTGGCGGCGGCGGGCTACGAGGGCTTTCGGATCGACTAGGCGTCGCCGCCCGCGCTCGCGCGGTGCGCCCGGGGGCCGGTCTCGCGGAGCGTCAGAAAGAGCAGCCCCGCGCTCGCGATGCAGGCGCCCCAGAAGGCGAAGCCCAGCAGGGGGGACTGCGCGGCCAGACGCAGACCGAGCAGCGGCATCGCGAAGCCGCCCAGAAAGCCCGCCGTGAGGGCCATCCCCACGGCGGCGCCGCCGAGCGCCGGCCCCACTCGGGGCATCTCGAAGGGCACGACGAAGAGCAGCGGCACGACCCCCGCCGACAGTCCCCAGACGAGGAGGGGCGCGGCCAGCAGCGCGCCCGTCGGCAGCGCGGCGAGGAACACCATCGAGCCGGTGATCACCATCCCCGGGGCGAACACGGTGCGGCGCAGCCCGATGCGGTCGGACGCCGCGGGGACCAGCAGGGCGCCGGCGACGAAGGCCCAGAGCACCAGCGAGATCATCCAGCCCGCGCGTTCCGGGGAGAGCCCCTGCTCCTGGACGAAGTAGGTCGGCGCGTAGCCGTAGGCTCCGAGGTAGCCGCCGAGGAAGAGCAGGTAGCAGGTGTTGAGGATCCAGATGTCCCGCACCCGCGCCACCCGCCGCACACCCGCGGCCAGCGACGCGCCCCCGTCGAGCTGGCGGTCGCGCATCCCGATCAGCCAGATCACCGAGAGCAGCGCGACGATCACGGCGAGGGTCGCGGTCATCGGCCGCCACCCGCCCGCCGACGCCACCCAGTAGGGGGTGAGCACCGCCCCCAGCGCGACGCCGGCACCGTTGCCGCCGAGGGCCACGCCGTTCGCGAGCCCCAGCTCCTCGGGGGGGAACCACATGCCCACCGCCTTCGAGAGATTGGGGGCGAGGCTCCCCAGGCAGAGCCCGAAGGCCCCCATCGCAGCGAGGAGCGCCGGGTAGCTCTCGGCCTCGCTGCGCGCGAAGAGCGCGACCGCCATCGCGAGCCCGGCGACCCCGACCACCCGGCGCACGCCAAAGCGGTCGCCCAGCGCCCCGCCGATCAGCGCGAACATCGCCCCGAGCGAGATCGCCGACCAGAGCGGTCCCCAGGCCTCGAAGCCGCGCCCGAAGTCCTCCACGAGGGGCGCCGCCACCAGGGCGACGTGGGTCCACGCCATCCCGGCCGGAACCGATTGCATGGCGACGGCGAGGGCCAGCACCACCCAGCGATAGGGGCTTCGTTCCACAGCGGCTCCTCGGCGGGGCGGGTCAGGTCAGGTAGGACCCGCCGTTCACGTGGATGGTCTGGCCGGTGATGTATCCGGCTCCGTCGGAGAGCAGAAAGGCCACGGTCTCGGCGATTTCGCGGGGCTCGCCGTGGCGCTTCATCGGGGTCCGCTTGGTCCACCCCTCGCGCTCGCGTTCGGAGACCGTGGGCGCCAGGCGTTCGTGCCAGATCAGGCCCGGGGCGATGGTGTTCACGGTGACCCCCGAGGCCGCGAGGTCGAGGGCGAGGGAATGGGTGTACCCGACGATGCCCGCCTTGGCGGCGGCGTAGGGGGCCTGGCCCGGGCCCGGGGCGTAGGCGAAGAGCGACGCGAAGTTCACGATGCGCCCAAAGCCCGCTTCGCGCATCGCGTTGCAGAAGGTGCGGGTGAGGTGGTAGGTCCCGTAGAGATTCACCTGGAGGACGCGGTCGAAGACGCGGGGCTCCATCTCCCAGGGCGGGGCGGCCGCGGTCATCCCGGCGTTGTTCACCAGGTAGGCGATGTGGGTGCCGTCCATCTCGAGGTGGCGGCGCAGCCCGTCGACGGCGTCGAGGTCGCGCACGTCGAAGGTGTGATAGGCGATCCGCGCCCGCTCCGCGTCGGGGAAGGCGGCGAGCCAGGGCTCGGCGTCGTCCCCGCGACGGTCGCAGGCGACGACGTCGTAGCCCTGGTCGAGGAGCGTCGTGACGATGGCCGTGCCGAGACCGCCCAGGGCTCCGGTGACGAGTGCGTGGCCGCGCATCGGGGTCTCCTTCGCCCGTTGGGCTCGATCCGCCCGCCCGGGTGGCCGATGGGACCCCCGAGCGGGAGGGCCACGCTACCACGCTATGCTCGGCCCCGAATCGGAGGAGGAGAGCACCATGGGACAGATCTACCACGGCTTCGAAGGCGCCGAGATCCAGGACGAGATTCTCACCGGCACCGACCTGGGCGAGCTCGGCATCGCGCCGGTCTGTGTCGCCCCCGGCGTCACCTGCGTCGAGCACAGCCACAACCTCGTCGAAGAGGTGATGATCGTGAAGGCGGGTCAGGGTCAGATCGAGATCGAGGACCAGTGCCACGAGGTCTGCGCCGGGTCGGTCGCGGTGGTGAAGGCCGGCGAGTTCCACGCCATCCGCAACACCGGCGACGAGAACCTCGAGATGGTGATCGTCTTCAACTCCAACGTCGATCTGTCGGCGATCCAGTTGAAGACCCGCGAAGAGCACTTCGGGACGGCCGCGGGTCTCACCGGCGCCGACCGCGCTGCGTTGGCCGAGCTCAAGAGCGCCGCGGCCTCGATGAACTCGCTTCTCGAAGAGGTGCGCGACGAGCTCGCCGCGCTCCGCAAGGAGGCCGCGCCCAAGCGACGCGCGCGTGGAAAGGCCGCCTAGGGCGTACTCGCCTCGTCCCACCCCTTCAGCACCGCGTCGGTGCTGACCACCCAGCCGAAACGGGTGCCCAGGGTCTCGAGGGCCCAGTGGTGGCGCTCGGGCGCGATCTCGCCGGTGGCGTCGCCCACGACCACCGTCCGGTAGTCGCGCTGCGAGGCGTCCCGAGCGGTCGTCTCGACGCAGATGTTGGTGGTGACCCCGCAGATCACGAGGTTGCGGACGTCCTGGGCCGTCAGGATCGACGCGAGCGGCGTGCCGTAGAACGCGCTGTAGCGGTTCTTGTCGATCACGAAGTCCTCGGGCCGGGGCACGAGCTCTGGGATCAGCTCCATGTCCGGGGTGCCCGCCGCGCAGCACTGGGCCTCGACCAGCCCCGGCAGGATCTCGTCGGTGACGACGCCGCCGTCGCGGTAGTCGGCTCGGTAGACGAGACGGGTGAAGACGATCGGGATCTCGTGACGGCGCGCCCCGTCGACGAGCCGCCGGCAGGGCTCGATGGCGGCCCGACACATCGCCACGTCGAAGCCCGCCCGGGCCGCCGAGCCCGCGGGGTCGCAGAAGCCGTTCTGCATGTCGATCACGATGAGCGCGCTGCGTTCGACCTGGATCGGTGCGTCCATGTCACCTCCTCTGCAGCGGAGAGGGTACCGAAGCCGAGGCGTGTCTCCGGATCACCTCGGCACCCGCCGGGGCCACGACCACCGCGTCTCCCACGAGCACGCGCTGCTCGATCTCGATGAGGTCGCCGTCGACCCCGGTGACCACGGCCTCGCAACGGATCGTGCTCCCGGGATAGACCGGCGCGCGGTTGCGGTAGTAGAGCCGTGCCAGGCGGTCCCCCGGCCCCAGCCAGCGGAGCACCTGTTCGGCCAGCAGGGCGCCGAGCATCTGGCCGTCGACGACCGCGTCCTCCATCCCGGCGCGTCGGGCGTGGTCCGCGTCGTAGTGGAGCCGGTGCCAGTCCCAGGTGGCGGCGCCGTAGGCCACCATGTCGGGCAGCGCGATGTGACGCGCGAGGACGGGGAGGGTGTCGCCCGGCTTCACGACACCCTCCGTTCGCGAAAGAGCAGCGTCTCCGTGTTGGTGGCGAGCCAGCTGCCGTCGCCGGCGTGGTAGGTGGCGCGGGAGGTCACGACGAGGAGCGGGGTGTCGTCCGACGCGCGGCGCTCGACGGCGTCCACCAGCTCGACGGTGGTGGTCACGACGTCGTCGTAGCGGGCCGGGCGACCGAACTCGTAGTCGTTGCCCCCGCGGATCATCTCGCAGTCGACGGGGAGCGCAAGCGCCCACATGTGCCCGAGAAAGGAGTTGGCGTCGGTCTCCATCTTGCCCGTGATCTGGTTGGTCTCGCAGATCAGCGTCGGTGGGGCGTCGTCGACCCAGCGCTCCGGATCCGCCCCGATCGCCAGGACGAAGAAGCGGATCGCGGCGCGCCCCAGCGCCTCGGGCGCGACGTAGGTGACGCGCTGGCCGATCTGGGCGTGCACCGCGTCGGTGAGCAGCGCCGTCACGGCACCAGCGCCAACGCCTCGATCTCGATCCACCAGGAGGAGGCGAGGAGTCCCCCCACGACCACCCCGGTCGAGGCGGGAAAGGGTCGGCCGAGGAGGCGTCGGCGCAGCGCCCCGACCTCGCGGTAGCCCGCCGCGCCGGCGGGGCTCACGTACTCGACGGTCTTCACCAGGTGCTCGAGGGAGCTCCCTGCCGCCTCGCACACCGCGGCGATCTGTGCGTAGACGTACTCGGCCTGGGCGGCGATGTCGCCGCGGGCCACGGTCTCGCCGGTCGTCGCATCCCAGGCCGTGGTCCCCGACACGAAGAGAAGGTCCCCCGCCACGACGCCCGGGCTGAAGCTGAGGCGATCGAAGGCGGGCCAGCCCGGGTTGATCACGCGCTTCTCGTGTCGCGAGGCCCAGACTTCCAGCGCGATCAACGCGTCCGGGTGGGGGAGGGCGGGAGAGAGCACCCCCGTGGACGCGGGGTACGCCGGGCCCAGGAGACGCTTGCGCGCCTCGCCCGTCTCCCGGTACCGGTCGCGGGTCGCGGCGGTGGTCTGCTCGACCGTGCGGACGACGTCGCCCAGCCCGAGGCCGTGGGGCTCGAGCCGTCGCGCGGCCTCCTCGAGCACGAACTCGGCCTGGCCCACGAGGTCGCCCGGGGCTACGACCTCGCCGTTCGCGTCGAGGGGGAGGAGCTGGGGGAGACGCACGAGGCCCTCTGCGGCACCCGCGACCACCTCGATCTCCACCAGGGCGTCGGGCCGCAACAGCGACTCCACGACGAGGGTGGAGCCCTCGAGCGAGAGGCCCGAGGGCCGCGCTGCGCGTACCGCCTCACGCTCGGCGAGCCCGTCGACGGTCAGGTACTCGACGAGCTCGCGACACGAGGAGGGGGGGCAGCCCGCGGCGTCGAGCACGGCCCCGACCTTCTTCCAGCAGAGCGCGGCCTGCGCTCCCGCGTTGCCGTCCACCACGACGCGGGACCGCTCCGCGTCGTAGACCGAGGCGGTCTGGCCCGAGAGCCAGTGCGCGCCGCCCGCGGAGATCGCCGGGGAGAAGGTGTACTTCGAGGTGTCGACCCAGGGAAAGTGGGCGGGGGCTACGGCTCGCAGGGTCATCCGGTCCTCCCGCCGGCGGGTCTTCAGTCCTTCCGGCCTTCGATCTCGGCGACAAAGGCGCGGAAGCGCGCGATACACGCGTCGGCGCAGTCGATGTAGACCTCGTGTCCCGGGCCTTCCATCACCGCGAGCTGCGCGTCGGGAATCCTCTCGCGCATCGCGAGCTGGTCGGAGAGCGGCGTGATCGGGCTGCGTGCAGGGGCCAGGACGAGGGTGGGCACCTTCACGTCCGGGAGCAGCGGCGCCGTGTCGGCGCCGTCGAGGGTCTTGGTGATGCCCTGGAGCACGTGGGTCGGCGTCTTGGCCCACTCGCGCTTCACCCACTCGGCGTGGGCAGGGCTGGTCGCGCTGATGATCTTGCGCTCGATCATGAGCCGCACCCAGCCGACCGCGCCTTCCTCGGCGAGCACCCGTTGCAGGTCGCCGGCGTCGTCGGCGAGGGCGCGGGCGGCGTCGCTGCGGATCGTCGTCGGCGAGTTGCAGATCGTGAGGCTGGCGAAGCGCTCGGGCCAGCGCGTCGCAAACAGGATGCCGAGGATCCCGCTGATCGACTCCCCCAGATAGTGGACGCGCCCGATCCCGAGGGCGTCGAGGAAGTCGCGCATGTCGGTGATCAGCTCGTCGAGGCTCCACTTGTGGTCGGGCCCGGGGTCCTGGGAGCGCCCGTGTCCCCGCATGTCGCGACGCAGCACCCGGTAGTCGCCCGCGAGGGGCGGCACCCAGTGGTGCCAGTAGCGGGTGCTGCGGCCGACGCCGTGTTGCAGCCACACGGTGGGCGTGTCGGCGGCCCACGGATCGCTGAAGTCGTCCAGCTCGTAGTACATCTCGCAGCCGTTCGCCGAGACCGTCGCCATACCGGGAGGATAGGCGAAGGCCGCAGCCGGCGGCCGGATCCCACCGGTGTGGGACCGGATCCGCGCCCGGCTGGAGACCTGGGCGCCCGCCCACCGCGTCGACTCAGTCGACCGAGACCGGCAGCCCGACGTGTTCCCGTAGCACGCGCTCGCGGTGCTCCATCAGCCGCGGGCTGGCGGCGTCCCGCAACGCTCCGTTCAACGCCGGATACATGGCGCGGTTGAAACGCATGATCGGGAGCTCCTCGCGGTCGAGGATCTCGACGAAGTTCGATGCGAAGGCCCAGTAGAGGTCGAGGGCCGAGAGCCGCTCGCCCACGAAGAAGACGCCGCCCCGCGTCTGGTTGGCCGCGAGCTCGGCGTCGAGCAGCGCCAGCGTGTCGGGGATGTTGCGGAGGGGCGCCGAGGCCTTGGCGTTGTGGGAGTACTTGCCGCCCAGGGGCTCGCCGGGGGTGAAGAAATCGCGCTGCTTGGCGCTCATCTTCGCCGGGTCGGCGGCGTCTCCCAGCTCGGCGAGGGCGAGACGCCCGTTCCAGAGCATGCCCTGGGGCGAGAGGATCTCGTGGGCGAGCCCGAACATCCGCACCCGCTCCTCGCCGCGCTGTGGCACGAGGGCCGGCTCGGGCTCGATCTGCTCGGCGAGGAGGAGCTGGTTCAGCCAGTCGCTCTTCACGATCTCGCCCCGCTTCGGGTCGCTGTAGACGAGCACCGGCGCCGAGGTCTGTGCCGTCCACGCGAAGAGCTCTTGCTGGGCATCGGGGTTCTGGTCGCTGAAGGGTGGGTGGAGCACCTTCTGGAAGGGAATCCCCTTGAGGTCGAGGACGGCGCGCAAGCTGAGCGCCCACCAGTTGGCCCAGTGCGGGTTGTCGGTGACGCGCACGCCGCCCGCCTCGCGCGCCTGGGCCACGGTCATCCAGCCGCTGCCCTCGAAGGGTCGCGACGCCGGCCAGCCCGGCGGCACCGCGGCCGCGCTCACGACGCGCGCTGCTCCTTGGCGCGTGCCGCCGCGACCTCCCAGACCCCGTGGTTCCCGGTCGCCCAGGTGACGGTGAGGCTGTACTTCTTGATCTTCCACCCCTGCTCGGTGCGCACCATGTCGTACTGGTAGTAGCCGGCCAGCACGTTCTCGTCGTTGCCCATCGGCGTCCGCACCACGTGTTGGGCGTGCAGATACGAGGTGCTCTTGGCGGTGTCGCCGCGGATGTCGTGGGTGTGGTTGGTGATGATGTGCTGGGTCGCGTCGAAGCCCTCGATCAGGTTCTCGGCGCGTCGCACCCACTCGTCGGCTCCCTTCACCACGACGCCGGGCCAGATCGAGGTGAAGTCCGCCTCGACGTCGTCGGTAAAGCAGCTCCGGAAGAGCTTCCAGTCACGCATATCGACGCCCAGGGCGTAGCGGTGGAAGACATCGCTGATCTCGGCGCGGTCGAGAAGGGTCTGGGTGGTGAGCTCGGTCATCGTTGCACTCCTGTGCGCGACGCGGCGCGCTATGCCCCGTAGGGCTTGATCGGGGTCCACGCGCCGGCGAGGGACGCGTCGAGCTGGTCGATGTCGTGGCCGCCCTCGAGGGTCACGTTGCCCGAGGGCCGCGGCTGGCTCATCAGCGCGATGCCCTCGCTGCTCACCAGGAAGTCCTGCCCGGTGATGTCGACGGCGGCGTCGGTGCACAGCCAGGTGACGAAGGAGGCCACGACGTCGGGGGTCCAGGACTCGAGACGCGAGAGGT
Source organism: Myxococcota bacterium (assembly GCA_028284525.1). Lineage (GTDB taxonomy): Bacteria > Myxococcota_A > UBA9160 > UBA9160 > PR03 > JANQRO01. The sequence goes on from JANQRO010000195.1 coordinate 9,358, forward strand.
CGACATGGGGCTCGCCGGCCTTCTCGGCGCGCTCGACGGCCTCGCGGAGCTGGTCGGACAGCGTCATCCGCGTCGCGGCCCGCGGCCGGATGCAGTTGACCCGCACGCCGTAGCGGCCGAGGTCGAGGGCCGCGGTGCGCGTGAACCCGGTGATTCCCTCTTTCGCCGCCGAGTAGTTCGACTGCCCCATGTTGCCGAGGCCCGACTCGCTGCTGGTGTTCACGATCACGCCGGAACGCTGGTCGCGGAACACCTCGGCGGCGGCCCGGGTACACGCGAAGGTGCCCTTCAGGTGCACGGCGATCACGAGATCCCACTCTTCCTCGCTCATCTTGTGGAGCATACGGTCGCGCAGGATGCCGGCGTTGTTGATCAGGATGTCGAGACGACCGAACTCGCCGAGGGCGGTCTGCACCAGGTCACGACCCGTCTCCATCTTGGAGACGTCGCCGTAGTGGGGGATCGCCTTGCCGCCGGCCGCGACGATCGCGTCGGCGACCTCGTCGGCGGGCCCGTGGGCCCCGCCGGTGCCGTCGGCGCCACCGCCGAAATCGTTCACCACCACGGCGGCGCCTGCCTTCGCAAGCTGTTCGCACTCCTGCTGGCCGATGCCTCGGCCACCACCGGTCACGATCGCGACACGTCCTTCAAGCCGCATACTTTGCCCTCTTGGAGTTGGGAGTGGGGGTCGCGTCCCCCGTCTCTAGGTCGTGGGATTCTTGAGGACCAGCTGCTGCATCTGGTAGTGCATCACCACCTCGCCGCGCTGGTTTACGATCTCGAAACGCGAGTTCAACACGCCTTTGTCGCCCTTGCTGGTCTCCCGCGCCGAGAGGACGGTGACCCGGACCTGGAGAGTGTCGCCCACCAGGATCGGCTTGGGGATCCGCATCTCGTCGACCCCGAGGATCGCGACAAAGGTCTTCTCGTAGAGCCCGGTCCGGGTCGTGAGGCCCTGCGCCATCCCCCACACCATGGCGGCGGGGGCGAAGCGCCCGCCCCGGATCGGGCTCTCGTTCTCGATGTACTCGAGGTTGCAGAAGAGGTCCTCGTAGAGTCCCGAGAGCGCCACGAAGTTCACGATGTCGGTCTCGAAGACCGTGCGTTTCGGGGTCTCGTAGACGAAGCCCTCGGGAAAGTCCTCGAAGTAGTAGGGCACGCGGTGCCTCCTGCGGGGCCGACGCTCCGGCCGTCAGCGTGGTCCCGCGCTCGGGTCCACGACGAACGAGTCCCGGGCTCGTCTAGCGTCCCTTCCACTCGGGTTTGCGTTTCTCCACAAAGGCGGCGATGCCCTCGCGGCCGTCCTCGGTGCCCATCGCCGCGGCGATCGTCACGCCCTCGAGCTCGCCCGCCTGCTCGAGGGGGCTGTCGAGGCCGGCGTAGACGATGTTCTTGGCCCGCCCCAGGGCCCAGGCGGGGCCGTTCGCGAGGGACTGGGCCAGTTCGGCGGTAGCCTGGTCGACCTGGTCGTCGGGCACCACCCGGTTCACCAGCCCCCAGGCTTCGGCTTCCTCCGCCGAGAGCACGCGGTTGGTCAGGGTGAGGTCGAGCATCCGGCGCAACCCGATGTGACGCGCGACGAAGTAGGTCGAGGTGCCGTCGGGGGTCACACCGGCCCTGGTGTAGGCCATCGTGAACTTGGCCGACTCGCCACACACCACCAGGTCGAAGGCGCTCACGATCGAGAGCCCGGCGCCTCCCGCCGCGCCGTTCACGCCCGCCACCACGGGCTTGGACACGCGGTTCATCTTGTAGATGGCGCCGTGGAAGTCGGTGAGCATGTCGCTGGCGAGCTTGGGCAAGCCGTCTCCCGCGGCGTGGAACTCCTTCAGGTCGCCGCCCGCGCAGAACACCTTGCCTTCGGCGGTGATCGACACGGCCTTCACCGCGTCGTCCCACTCCACCTCGAGCATCGCGGAGCGCAGGTCGCGGGAGAAGGCGGGGTTCACCGCGTTGGCGCCCTCGGGACGGGTGAAGCGGATGTGGGCCACGCCGTCGCGGGCTTCGTAGTCGAGGGTGTCGAGCTTCATGGGGGGTGGGTCCGGTCCTTTGTCCTGGTTCGTGGGAGGGGCGCGACTTCTACAGCGCCTCGACCATCGGGTAGTCGCCCACCTCGAGCCCGAAGCTCTCGGCCTGTTCCAGCAGGTCGAGGGCGTTTCGCACGTGGGCGTAGTCGATCATCATGCCGTCGTAGGTGACCGCCGCGATGCCGGCGCGCTCGGCGTCGGCCATCGCCTGCATCACGCCCTTGTTCCACTCGATCTCGTCGGGGGACGGGGCGAAGACCTCGTTGGCGATGGGGATCGCCGTGGGGTGGATCGCGAGGGCGCAGCGATAGCCGATCTCGCGGGCGCGCTGGAGCTGCTCGCGCACCAGCGCGGTGTCCCCGACTTCGAGCGAGCCGATCGAGAGCGGGTACTCGATGCCGGCGGCGCGGGCGGCCAGGAGGACGTGGGAGGAGAGCGCCAGGGTCTCGAGGTTGCTCCGCGTCCACTTGTATCCGATCGCCTTGGTGATGTCGCCGGAGCGCGCGCTGGCGCCACCCGCGATGTTGCCGACCCGGGGACACGCCGTCGCGAGTTCGTAGGCGTCCTGGATGCCGCGGGCCGTCTCGGGCAGCGCCACGATCTCCACGCTCCCCGCAGCGAGCCCGGCCTTGCGTTCGAAGAGCTCGATCCAGGCGTCGACCTTGAGCACCTCCTCGACGCGTTCGAGCTTGGGGACCGCCACCGCCACCAGGCCTTCGGTGACGATCGCCTCGATGTCCTCACCGGTGAGACCCGTGTCGACGCCGTTCACCCGCACCACCACCGGAACCTCGCGCTCGCGCAGACGCTCGATGCCGGCGCGCACGATGCCCCGGGCCTCGGTCTTCTCGTCGTTGGGCACCGCGTCCTCGAGGTCGAGGATCAGCGCGTCGGAGCCGTACTTGGGGGCTTTGTCGATCCACTCCGGGCGGTTGCCCGGGACGAAGAGAATCGATCGGTAGAGCTTCATGGGGGTCTCGGGGTGGGGGAGGAGGAGACGTGCGAGCGTACCCCACCGGCGCGGGGGGCGGCAGCGCGCGACGCGGGCTTCGCCCGGGCCGATGGAAGGCCCCGAGCGCGCGGTGTAGCGTTGCCCCGTTCCCGATTCCGCGACCCGAGGAGGCCGACCCATGGCTGGCATCGATGTGATGGCGCGTCTGGACGCCGACCACCAGGCAGTGCTCAACGCGATCCCCGAGGATTTTCTGGATCTCGCGAACCTCGAGAAGACCCGCATCCAGTTCGACGAGACCCGGCGCAACATGGCCTCCGGCGAGCGCCCCGAGGGCATGACGATCGAGGACGTCTTCGCCCCGGGTCCGGAGGGCGCGCCCGAGGTGATGGTGCGGCTCTATCGCCCGGCGGGTCTCGAGACCCCCGCGCCGCTCTTCTACTGGATCCACGGCGGGGGCATGGTGCTCGGGAAGGTCGAGCACGACGACGATCTGTGTATGGCGCGGGCCGAGCGGCTCGGCGTGCTAGTGGCCTCGGTGGAATACCGCCTCGCGCCGGAGCACCCCTTCCCGGCCCCGGTCGAGGATTGTCACGCCGGTCTCGCGTTTCTCGACGCCAACGCGGACCGCTTTGGCATCCGACGCGACCGGATCGCCATCGGCGGCGCCAGCGCCGGGGGCGGGATCGCCGCGGGGCTCGCGCTCCTGGCCCGCGACCGCGGCGAGGTGGACATCGCCTTCCAGTTCCTCGTCTACCCGATGCTCGATGACCGGAACATCACCGAGAGCAGCCACGCGATCCAGGATCCGCGGTTGTGGAATCGCACCGCAAACGGGCAGGGTTGGAACGCCTACCTCGCGGGCCGCGCCGGGGCCGACGACGTCTCGCCCTACGCCGCGCCGGCCCGGGCCACCGACCTCGCCGGGTTGCCCCCGGCCTACATCAACGTGGGCGACCTCGACCTCTTCGTCGACGAGGACGTGGCCTACGCCCAGGCGTTGATGCGCGCCGGCGTCCCCGCCGAGCTCCACGTCTATCCGGGAGCCTTCCACGGCTCCAACATGTTCGTCTCGCGCTCGCCGCTCTCGAAGCGCTGGCGCGACGACGAGTGGGGTGCGCTCGAACGCGCGCTCCGGGCCTAGAGGAGGGCCGACGATGTTGCAGCGTCTCTTTCACGTGAACATCTGCGTCCGCGACATGGAGCGCTCGATCGCGTTCTACGAGCGGCTCGGCTTCAAGAAGGTCAACGACTTCGTCCTCGAAGGGGGCGACGTCGGCGAAGCCCTGGGGCTGGCCGACGTGAAGAAGCTGCGCGGTGTGTTCATGCGTCTGGGCGACGACGAGACCGCGCCGGTGATCGACCTCGTGCAGTTCCTCGAGCCGGCACCCCGCGGCGAGCCCTACCCGACCCTCAACAACATCGGGATCTGTCGCATCGCCTTCAGCGTCGAAGACATCGACAAGGCCACCGCGACCCTCGAAGAGATGGGGGTCGAGTTCGTCGCGCCGATGAAGAAGGTGACCGGGGTGGGCGACGCCGAGATCGGCGTCGTGTGCTTCAAGGACCCCGACGGCACCGTCCTCGAGCTGCTCTCGGGCATGTAGCCGGCCGGGTCGGCTTCAGCGACTCCAGTCGGCGACCGCGTAGTCGTCGGGGACCTGGACGAAGAGCACCCGCGCCGGGCCCGCGGTGACCCGGGTGAGGTGACCCTGGCCGCCGACGTCCTCGGCCGCGAAGAGTCCGCCCGGGCCCCACTGTCGGACCTCGCGGTCGGTGGTCTCGACCTCGACCTGGCCCTCGAGCACCAGGACGAGCTGACGCTGGGGCGCGTTGTGCCAGCCCTGGTCGAGGCCGTCGGGGAGCTCGACCAGCACGGCCTCGGATCCCGGCACCGACGAGGTGAGGCGGAGGGTGTGGCCGAAGGCGTCGTCCCGCGTGTTCGGGAACGCGACCTCGAGGTCCTCGAAGCGGGAGCCGCCGTCCTCGGTTTCGTAGAAACGGGTGATGCGCATCGCGGGGTGCCTCCGGATCCGATGCTACGCCGGGCCGGCGAGCGCCGCCGCGGTGTGGGCGGTGGGCCCCCCGGAGCCGCGCCGGACCCCGGTGATTCGGGTAGGCTGTGGGCCGCCCGCGCCGGCGGGCCGAACGAGGAGACCAGGGGTATGAGCTCACCGGTGCCGGTTCTGAACGGCTTGCGTGTGGTGGAGATGACGGTGTGGGTCGCCGGCCCCTCGGCGGGCGGCATCATGGCCGATTGGGGCGCCGACGTGATCAAGGTCGAGCCGCCGGTCGGCGACCCCCAGCGCAACCTCTTCAAGGCGATCGGCTACCGCGAAGACATGCCGAACCCGGCCTTCGCCATCGACAACCGGGGGAAGCGCAGCGTCGTCCTCGACCTGCGCAGCGACGAGGGCAAGGCCGCCATGGAGCGGCTCCTCGAGGGCGCCGACGTCTTCCTCACGAACATGCGCCCGGCCGCGATGGAGCGTCTCGGGCTTCACCCCGACCAGGTGAGCGCCCGGCACCCCGAGCTCATCTACGCCACGGTGACGGGCTACGGCCTCGACGGCCCCGAGGCCCACCGCCCGGGCTACGACATCGGCGCCTTCTGGGCGCGGGGTGGCATCGCCCGACACCTGGTCGCGAAGGACGCGGCGCCGGTGGGCGTCCGCGCAGGGCTCGGCGATCACGTCACCGGAATCAGCACGGTCTCCGGCATCCTGGGCGCCCTCTACGAGCGTCAGCGCACCGGGAAGGGTCGGGTGGTCGAGACCTCGCTCCTCCGCGCGGGTGCCTACACGATCGGCGGGGACATCGGCATCCAGCTCGAGTTCGGTCGGATCGAGTCGACCAAGGATCGCGACAAACAGCCCCTCGCCCTGGTGAACAGCTACGAGGCGGGAGACGGCAAGTGGCTGTGGCTGATCGGTCTCGAGGCCGACCGCCACTTCCCGGGCGTGCTGCGCGCCCTCGACCGCGAAGAGCTCGCCGACGACCCGCGCTTCAAGGACGCCAAGGCACGCAAGCGCAACTGCGAGGCGTTGATCGCCGAGTTCGACGTCACCTTCAAGTCGAAGCCCCGCGAGTACTGGGCCGAGCGCTTCGACGAGAACGACGTGTGGTGGGCGCCGGCCCAGAGCCTGGCCGAGGTGGTGGAGGACGAACAGCTCCACGCCGCCGGAGGCTTCCTCGAGATCCCGGCGGGCGAGGTCGAGGACACGATGACCGCCGTGGCGTCGCCGGTGACCTTCCGCGGCGACCCGCTCACCCACACCGGACCGATCCCGGCCCTCGGCCAGCACACCCGCGAGGTGCTCGAGGAGATCGGTCTCGGCGCCGACGAGATCGACCGCGTCACCAAGGACGTCTGAATCACCGCGTGCCGACCGCCCGTTCATTGCGAGAGGACCCACGATGTCGACCCGACCCTTTCTCCTCCTGGCGGCGCTGCTGGTTGCGGCCCCGACCGCCCCCGTCCTGGGACAGACCGTCGTCGACGACGCTGCGCTGAGCACGACCGGCGACGGGTCGAACTGGCTGGCCTACGGCCGCAACTACAGCGAGAACCGCTTCAGCCCCCTCACGGAGGTGAACACCGAGACCGTGAAGCGCCTGGGGGTCGAGTGGGTGCTCGACCTCCCGAACGACCGCACCTTGACCTCGACCCCGATCGTCGTCGACGGCGTCATGTACTTCACCGGGAGCTACAGCAAGACCCGCGCCGTCGACGTGAAGACGGGGAAGGTGCTCTGGGAGTACGACCCCGAGTCGATCCGGCACGCCGGCGACAAGCTCCGCATCATGTGGGACACGAGTCGGGGCCTGGCCTTCTGGAAGGGCAAGGTGATCATCGCGACGATCGACGGTCGGCTGGTCGCGATCGACGCGAAGACCGGGACACGTGTGTGGGAGACGAACACGATCGTCCCGGACAAGTACTACTACATCACCGGCGCGCCGCGGGTCTTCCGGGGGAAGGTGCTGATCGGCAACGGCGGCACCGAGCAGAACGCGGCGCGGGGCTATGTCACCGCCTACGACGCCGAGACCGGCGAGCAGGCCTGGCGCTGGTGGATCGTGCCGGGGAACCCCGCCGACGGCTTCGAGAACGAGGCCATGGAGATGGCCGCCAAGACCTGGACCGGCGAGTGGTGGAAGTACGGGGGCGGGGGCAACGCCTGGAACGGCGTCACCTACGACCCCGAGTACAACCAGGTGCTGATCGGCACGGGCAACGGCTCGCCCTGGAACCGCAAGATCCGCAGCCCCGGCGGCGGCGACAACCTCTTTCTGTGCTCGATCGTCGCGCTGGACGCCGACACCGGTGAGTACAAGTGGCACTACCAGACCGTCCCCGGTGAGACCTGGGACTACAACTCGAACATGGACATCGTGCTGGCCGACCTCGAGATCGGCGGCGAGACGGTGAAGGCGCTGATGCACGCGCCCAAGAACGGCTTCTTCTACGTGATCGACCGCAGGGACGGCAAGGTCCTCTCGGCGGACAAATTCGGCAAGGTCACCTGGGCCTCCCACGTGGACCTCGAGACCGGCCGCCCGGTGGAGATGCCCGGGGCGCGTTACGAGGACGGCGAGGAGGAGATCTGGCCGGGGCCCTTTGGCACGCACAGCTGGCACGCCATGTCGTACAACCCGGAGCTCGGTGTCGTCTTCATCCCGACCATCGAGATGCCGGCGCTCTACAGCGACAAGAAGATCGACCTCAAGGCGTGGCGCTCGCCGGAAGCGGGGCGTCTCAGCGCCGGGGTGGAGTTCGGGACGGGCGACGTCCCGACGGACTACGGGCTGTCCTACCTGATCGCCTGGGACCCGGTGGAGAAGAAGGAGCTCTGGCGCAACCGGCTCCCCAACAACTGGAACCCCGGGACGCTCAGCACCGCGGGCGGGCTGGTGTTCCAGGGGCGCGCCTCCGGGATCTTCGCGGCGTACGACGCCCAGACCGGGGGCGAGCTCTGGACGATCGATCTCGGCCTCGGGATCTCGGCGCCGCCGGTGACCTACTCCGTCGACGGCAAGCAGTACGTCTCGCTCCTGGTCGGCTGGGGCGGCGGCGGGATCAACCTGGGCTCGCTGGCGGCCCAACACGGCTGGGCGTACAGAAAACACACCCGGCGTCTCTACACCTTTGCTCTCGACGCGACGGGCGCGGTCCCGGACTCGGCGCCGCCCTTCTTCCCCGAGCCGATCGACGTCGCCGGATTCGAGGTCGACGAGACCCTCGCCGCCGAGGGCAGCGAGCGCTACGTCGAACACTGCTTCTGGTGTCACGGGTCGGCGGCGATCTCCGGAGGGAACGGCCCCGACCTGCGCGCCTCTCCGGTGTCGACCACCTACGACGGCTTTCGCCAGGTGGTGGTGGAAGGGCGACAGCCCCTCGGCATGCCGCGCTTCCGCGACTACGACGAGCGCACCCTCCAGGCCCTCTACCACTACGTCCGCCAGCAGGCGCGGATGGCGGTGCAGGCCAAGACGGCGGCCACGCCCTAGGCGAGCCGTGGAGATCCCGCGCTACCGGGGCCCGCTGCCGCCCGTGCGGCGTGGCCGCGCGGCGCGTCGTCTCGAGGCGAAGCAGGCAATCGAGGAGGTGGGCGACGGGGCCCGGCTCCACGTCGCGACGGGGTGCGCGCCGCCCACCCACCTGCTCGAGGCCCTCGCGGCCCAGCGCGATCGCTTCACCCGTCTCGACGTCGTGCTCCCCTACACCCTGGAACCGCTCGCGTTCTTCGACGGCGTCGGCGATCCCTTCTTCCTGACGGCGCTCCACCCGGCTGGAGCGTTGCGCGGCTTCATCGACCACCCCGGGATGGAGGTGTTGCCCACCAGCGTCACCCAGTGGGATCGCGCGGTGTCCGCCGGTGGTCCGCGCCCCGTCGACGTCTGCCTGGTGCAGGTGACACCGCGGGGGCCCGAAGGCCGGCACAGCCTCGGGGTGAACGGCGGCGAGACGGCCCAGGTCGTGCGCCGCGCCCCGGTCGTGATCGCCCAGGTGAATCCCCGGATGCCCTACACCTTCGGCGCCACCGAGCTCGAGGCCGACGAGATCGACATCTTGGTCGACGGGGAAGAGGCGCTCCTCGAGCACCCCCCCGCGTCACCGGGGGAGCTCGAGCTGCGAATCGCCGACACCGCCGCCGGCGAGATCGAGGACGGCGCGATCATCCAGTTCGGGATCGGCGCCCTCCCCGAGACGATCCTTCACAAGCTGCGCCACCACCGCGACCTGGGCGTCCACGGCGGCATGATCGGCGATCCGATCGTCGACCTCGTCGAGGCCGGCGCCGTCACCGGGGCGAGCAACCGCCTCGACCCGGGGCTCCTGGTGAGCGCCGGCGCCCTCGGGAGCCAGCGTCTCTTCGACTGGATGGACCGCAACGAGCGCGTGCTGATCGCGCCGGCGGCGTACTCGCACCATCCCATGGTGCTCGGACGGCACGCGCGCTTCACCTCGATCAACTCGGCCATCGAGGTGGCCCTCGACGGCTCGACCAACTCGGAGGTGGTCGCTGGCCGCACCGTCTCCGGGCCCGGCGGTCAGCCCGACTTCGCGATGGGCGCGAACTACTCGGAGGGGGGGCGTAGCCTGATCGCGCTGCCCTCGACCGCCGCCCGCGGCAAGTTCTCGCGCATCGTTCGCGCGCTCCCCGCCGGGGCCCCGTCGACGCTCCCGCGCTACCTGGCCGACCGCGTGATCACCGAGCACGGCGTCGCGCGGCTCAAGAGCCTGCCCCTCGCCGTGCGCGCCGGCCGGCTGCGCGCGATCGCCGACCCGGCCTTCGCGGACGCGCTCGCCTAGACGCCCTGGAACTCGGGCATCACGTCTTTGGCGAAGAGCTCGATCCCACGGCGGGCGCGCTTCGGGTCGCGGCCCCCCGCCATGAAGTAGAAGCCCACCTGGTCGAGGCCCCCGAACTCGTCGTCGAGCTCGTGGAGCCGCCGGCGGCACTCGGCCGGGGTGCCGACCACCGCGCGTTCCTCGACGGCGCCGGGCATCGACTGGACGAACTCGATGTAGGTGCGCACCGGGTCGTCCTCCCCGAACTCCTTCTCGAGCCGCCCTTTCGGGACGAAGGACGTGATGTGCTCGGTGTAGGCGGTGGTGGTCTCGACGGCATCGCGCATCGCCTCGTCGTGGTCGTCGTGGACGAAGAGAAAGAAGATGAAGGTCGTCCGGGTCTTGGGGTGGCCGTGCTCCGCGAGGAGCTCGCGGTAGCGAGACACCCGGCGGTTCACCTCGGCGTGGGGGGCGGAGAGCCAGGGCACGATCAGCGAATGGTCGCCGACTTCGGCCGCCCGCTCGAAGGACTGCAGGCTGAGCGTGCCCCGGTAGATCGGCGGGTGGGGGGCCTGCACGGGCTTGGGCCCCACCGAGAGACGGGGAATCTCCCAGAACTGCCCCTTGTACTCGAACTCGTCCTCGGTCCAGGCTCGGCGGATGATCTCGAGGGCCTCTTCGTAGCGCGGTCGGCTCTCGTGGGGGTCGACCCGGAAGCCGTGGAAGTGCTCGGGAATGATCCCCCGGCCCGCGCCGAAATCGAGACGTCCGCCGGAGAGGATGTCGAGGAGCGCGAAGTCCTCGGCCTTGCGCAGCGGGTTCTCGAAGGGGAGCAGGCTGATCGCGGTGCCGAGGCGGAGCCGGGAGGTCTCGCGGGCCACGGCGGTCAGGAAGATCTGGGGGCTCGGGCAGACGCCGAAGGAGTAGAAGTGCTCCTCGCCGAGCCACACCGAGTCGTAGCCGAGCTCTTCGGAGAGGACGCAGAGCTCGAGGATGTCGTCGAGGTACTTCACCTCGTCCTGCCGGCCGCGGACGAAATCGAAGAGCGAGAAGAGACCGAATTGCATGGTGGGCTCCCGGGTGAGTCGGCATGGTGCGTCAGTGCGACGTCCGCGGCAAAGCCCGGCGGGACCCCCGGCAATCCGTCTAGACTAGTGCGCGGAAGGAGGGGAGCGCCGTGCCCCGGTTCACCGCCGCCGAAGAGCGCCTCGTCGAGGGCGCCCGCCAGTTCGCCGCCGAAGCACTCGCGCCCCGCGCCGAAGAGTGGGAGCGCAGGGCCGTGGTGCCCGACGCCGAGCTCCACCGCGCCGCGGCCAAGGCCGGGCTCACCCTCTTGATGAACGACCCGCCCTACGGCCCCGGACGGGTGCGCTTCCCCGTGGTGGGGCGCGTCGGCGAAGTGCTGTCCGAAGCGTGTATGCCCTTCGCCCTGCTGGTCCTCGCGCACAACTACGTGGCGTGGGCCCTCCGCGACGCCCCGAGCGACGCGATCCGCGAGAAATACCTCCCCGGGATGTTCGCCGGGGAGCTCTCCGGTGTGTTCTGTCTCACCGAGCCCCAGGGCGGTTCCGACGCCCAGCAGATCCGCACGACGGCGCGCAAGGTCGACGGCGGGTGGGTGCTCGACGGCGAGAAGGCGTGGATCATGCAGGCCGCCGCCGCCGACTTCTACGGGGTGTACGCCCAGACCGAGCCGGGGAGCGGGGGCCGCGGGATGGCGATGTTCGCCGTCGACCGGGACGCCCCCGGCGTCGAGTCGTTCACCTTCGACGTGTTCGCCGGACGCGCCTTCGGGATGGGTGGGTTCCGTCTCGACGGGGTGCGTGTGGCGGACGACGCGCTGCTGGTGCCGCCGGGCGAGGGGCTGCGCTCGGCGCTCGGGGCGATCGACGTGGCCCGCGCCACCGTCGCCGCGATGTGTTGCGGGCTCCTGCGCCGCGGGATCGAGGAGGCCGTGGCCTACACCCAGGAGCGACACGCCTTCGGCCAGACGATCGCCGACTTCCAGGGCATCCAGTGGATGATGGCCGACGCCGCCACCGACCTCGAGGCGGCCCGGGGTCTGGCCGACCGCTCCCTCGAGGCCCTCGAGGCGAAGGAGCAGGGGAGCGTCCTCGCCGCCCACGCCAAGAAGTTCGCGTCGCGGGTGGCGCTCGCGCGGCTCGGGGACTGTATGCAGGTGATGGGCGCCAACGGCGCCAAGAGCGAGACGGTGTCGAGCCGTCACCTGGGCTACGCCAAGCTCGCCCAGTACCTCGACGGCGCCAACGAGATCCAGAACGTCGTGATCAGCCGCGATCTGTTCCGACCGCGAGGTGCCCCTTGACCTACGCGATGGGGCGCGTCACCCGAGACGCCGACAGCCACCTGATGGAGCTCCCGGATTTCTTGCGGCGCGGCGCTGCCGCCCGCGACCGCGACCGGCTGCCCTCGCTGGTGGACGTCGGCCTCGACATCGAGGGCATCCGCTCGGCGGAGCTCGACGGCGCGACCGGGCACCCCGCCGCGGTCGTCGAGGCACGGGTCGCGTTGGGTGACGCACTCCTCAAGGGACCCAAGTGGCACGACGCCCTGGGCTCCTTCAGTGGCGCCGAGCGCTCCCGGGTGCTCGACCTCCTGGGCTTCGAGCGCCAGGTGATCTTCTCGTCCTTCTGCGCCACGGCGCTCTTCCCGATGCGCGACCGCGCGCTCTGCGACATCGGCTGCCGCGCCCACAACCGCTCGATGGCCGCGTTCTGCGACGCCGACCCACGGCTCCTCGGGGTGGGGCTCCTCACCCTGGACGACCCCGCCGCCGCCCTCGCGACGCTGGAGGAGGGGATCGAGCTCGGGCTCGGCGCCTTCTGGCTGCCCAACGACGCCCCCGGCGGGCGCTCGCCGGGGCACCCCGACCACGACCCGATCTGGCGCCGGCTCGCCGAGGCGCGGGTCCCCTTTCTGCTCCACGTGGGCAGCAGCTCGCTCTCGATCGACGACGCGTGGATGAACGACGGCCGCCCCGATACGCGGAGCGCGCGCGGGGGCGCAGAGGTCATCGGGTCGAAGGACCTGATGGTGATCTTCCAGCCCTACGCCCGCTTTCTCTCGGTGCTGATCCTCGACGGCGTCCTCGAGCGCTTCCCGACGCTGCGGGGTGGCGCCATCGAGGTGGGCGCGGGCTGGGTCCCCGACATGCTCCGCCGCCTCGACCACGCGGTGCAGATCTGGGCGCGCAGCGAGCCCCAGCTCGCCGCGATGGAGCGGCTCCCCTCGGAGCAGGTGACGGCGCAGCTGCGCTTCACCCCCTATCCCTTCGAGGACGTCGGGCGCTTGATCCGCGAGTCGCGCCCCGAGCTCTACCTCTTCTCGACGGACTATCCTCACGCCGAGGGCGGGCGAGACCCCTTGGGTCGTTTTGGCAAGAGCCTCGAGGGACTCGACGCCGAGATCCAGCACCGGTTCTTCGCCCGGAATTTCGACGACCTCTACCCAGGAGACACCCCATGAGCCACGCCGGCCACTGCTACTGCGGAGCACTCCGCTACGAGTTCGACGGCGACGCGTTGATGAAGGCCCAGTGCCACTGTCGGGAGTGCCAGTACATCACGGGGGGCGGGGTGTTGAACTTCATGGTCGTCCCGAGCGCCGGGTTCCGGTGGACGCAGGGCTCCCCCAAGACCTTCACCCGCAGCGACCTCGAGAGCCCGGTGACCCGCGGCTTCTGCGAGAACTGCGGCACCCACATCACCACCGAGGTCCCCGCCCTCGACGGGGCGATCGTGCTCAAGGTGGGGACCCTGGACGATCCCAGCATCTACGGTGGTCCGGACATGGCGATCTTCACCTGCGACAAGCAGGACTATCACCTGGTCCCGGACGGGATCCCCACCTTCGACAAGGGCCCCGCGTAGCGACTAGGAGTGCCCGACGATCTGGTTGGGCTCGTAGAGCGTTTCGAGCTTCTCGACGTCGCCCTCGCCGAGCCGGACCTCGAGGGCGCCGACGGCGTCGTCGAGCTGGTCGAGCTTGGAGGCCCCGATGATCGGGGCCACCACCCCCGGCTTGCCCAGGATCCAGGCGAGGGCGGTGTGGACCGGGCGCACGCCGAGCTCGGCCGCCACCTGGGCGTTGCGCTCGACGATCTCGAAGTCCGACTCCCGGGTGTAGAGCTTCTGGGCGAACTCGTCGGTCTTGGCGCGCAGGGTGTCCTGCATCGACTTGCGGTCGCGGGCCAGATAGCCGCGGGCGATCGGGCTCCAGGGGATGAGCCCCACGCCCTGGTCGACACAGAGCGGGTTCATCTCCCGCTCCTCCTCGCGGTAGAGCAGGTTGTAGTGGTTCTGCATGGTGACGAAGCGCGCGGCGCCCCGCGCGTCCTGGGTGAAGAGGTACTTCGCCATCTGCCAGGCGAACATGCTCGACGCCCCCAGGTAGCGGACCTTCCCCGCGCGGACCAGGTCGCCCAGGGCGTCGATCGTCTCCTCGATCGGGGTGGTCGGATCGAAGCGGTGGATCTGGTAGAGGTCGATGTAGTCGGTGCCGAGACGTCGGAGCGACGCCTCGCAGGCCTCGAGGATGTGCTTGCGCGAGAGCCCGCGGCGGTTGCGGCGTCCCTGGTGGGTGCCGCCAAAACACTTGGTGGCGATCACCACGTCCTCGCGCTCGACGTCGAGCTCGCGGACCCAGCGGCCGAGGATCCGCTCGGATTCGCCGTTCGAGTAGACGTCGGCGGTGTCGAAGAAGTTGATCCCCGCCTCGAGGGCGCGCTCGACAAAGGGTCCGGCCTCGTCCCCCTCGAGACACCAGTCCCGCCAGCTCTTCGACCCGTAGGTCATCATGCCCAGACAAAGGCGAGAGACCCGCAGGCCGGTGTTTCCGAGGTTGGCGTACTCCATGGATCGCTGGCTCCTTCGGCTCGGTAACGACGCATCGCCGCGACGCAGCCCCGCGAAGTCTACAGCGCTCCGTGCGGCCTCGGCGACTCTCGCGTGTCAAGCGCGGCTGAAGTCGTAGTGGTCGAGCCGGAACCAGCGGCTGGCGAGTCGCGAACGCGCCCAGCTCACCGGGCGTAGCAGCGGGGTGTCGCCGTGCTCGTCGAAGTAGTAGCTGCGCGCGCTGGCGCAGTTCCCCGCGAAGAGCACCGAACTCTCCCGGAGTCGGAGCATCGCGGCGAAGTCGGCCTCGTAGGACTCCTCCTTCACCTCCACCCGCGTGGCGCCCCGACGCCGCGCCGCCTCGAGACAGCGCAGCAGATGGGTGCTCTGGGTCTCGATCACGTCGAACCAGGAGGGACTCGTGGTGCCGTAGGGGCCGAACATCATGAAGAAGTTCGGGTAGCCGGGGACGCTCACCCCGTGGAAGGCGCGGTAGCGGGTGCGCGCCCAGAGCTCGCCGAGCTCGACACCGTCCCGGCCGTAGACCGGACAGCTCGGCATCGCGCCGCGCTCGGCGACCGCGTAGCCGGTGGCGCAGATCAGGGTGTCGATCTCCCGGCGTTTGCCGTCCTCGGTGACCACGGCGTGCTCGGTGATCTCGCGGATCGGGTCGGTCACGAGCTCGACCTCGTCGCGGTTGAACACCGGGTAGTAGTCGTTGGAGATCCCCGGTCGTTTGCAGAAGAAGCTGTAGTCGGGGGTGAGCTTCTCGCGCAGCACCGGGTCTTCGATCTGCTCGTGCAGGTGACGCAGACACTGTCGCTCGATCCAGCGAAAGAGCCCCGGCACCTGTTTGTAGTGGAGCAGGCCGATCCCGAAGAGCAGGGTGTTGTTCGCGCTGGCGACGCCGCGCAGGGCGCGTTGCACCAGGGGGACGCGTCGGAAGATCCGCTTCCAGCGCTCGGAGATCTCGCCGTCGACCTTGGGAAGCAGCCAGATCGGGGTGCGCTGGTAGACGTCGAGGCGGGCCACGTGGTCGACGATCGCCGGGACGAGCTGCACCGCGGTGGCGCCGGTGCCGACGACGGCGACCCGCTCGCCCCCCAGGTCGTGCCCGGCGTCCCAACGCGCCGCGTGGATCAGCTTGCCCTCGAAGCTCTCGATCCCCGGGATCTCCGGGAGCTTCGGGTCGGCGAAGATCCCGGTCGCGCTCACGAGATAGCGGCAGCGCAGCGGGTCCCGGCCGGCGATCTCGAGACGCCAGCAGGTGTCCGCCTCCTCGTAGACACAGCGCTCGACCCGGTGGCCGAAGCGGATCCGCGGCCGCAGCCCGTACTTGTCGGCACAGTGCACGGCGTAGGCCTGGAGCTCCGCGCCCGGGGCATAGAGCCGCGACCAGTCCGGGTTGGGCTCGAAGCGGTACGAGTACTTGGGCGACGGGATGTCGACGCAGAGCCCGGGGTAGGTGTTGTCCCGCCAGGTGCCCCCCACCTCGTCGGCGCGCTCGAGCAGCGCCAGGTCGCGGAAGCCCCGCTTGCGCAGCTCGATGGCGGCACCCATTCCCGAGAAGCCCGCGCCCAGGATCCCGATCTCGAAGTCGATCGCCGTCACGGGGGCAGCGTGCAGGACGGAGGCGCCGCTGACAAGCGGCGCCCCGTTGGCCCCGGGCCAGCGCCTGTGGAACCTTTGCGCCCGCCGTTCCACGGACACGAGAAACGGAGGCGGGACGCGAATGAGTGTGCGCAACAAGGCCTGGATCGCCGGGGTCTACGAGCATCCGGGCCGCGAGCTCCCGGGCCGCACCCTGGCCCAGATCCACGCGGAGGTCGCCGAGGGCGCCCTCTCCGACGCGGGGCTCGGCTTCGACGATGTCGACGCCTATTACTCCGCCGGCGACGCGCCGGGCTTCGGCGGGCTGTCGATGGCCGACTACCTGGGCCTTTCCTGCCGCAACATCGACGACACCGAGACGGGCGGCTCCTCCTACCTGGTGCACGTCCAGCACGCCGCCGCTGCGATCGCGGCGGGGCACATCCAGGTCGCCCTCATCACACTGGCCGGCAACCCCCGTACCGGCGGCGCCTCGCCGGGGGGGAGCGCCGGGGTCGGCGGCGCGCCGGAAGCCGGCTTTGACAGCCTCTACGGGATGGGCGTGCCCGGGGGCTACGCCCTCGCCGCCCAGCGTCACATGTACGAGTTCGGGACCACGAGCGAACAGCTCGCGGCGATCAAGGTCGCGGCGTCGACCCACGCCCAGCACAACCCCGACGCGTTTCTGAAGGACGTCGTGAGCATCGAGGAGGTGCTCGCATCGCCGATGATCTCCGACCCGCTCCACCGCCTCGACTGTTGTGTCATCACCGATGGCGGAGGCGCCCTCGTGGTGGTGAGCCCCGAGGTCGCCCGCGATCTCGACCGCCACTGTGTCGCGGTGCTCGGCACCGGCAACGCGGTGAAGCACACCGACGCCGGCCGCATCGATCTCACCCACACCGGCGCGGTCTGGTCGGGGCCCGCTGCGTTCGAGGAAGCCGGGCTCACCCCCGCCGACATCGACTACACGTCGATCTACGACAGCTTCACCATCACCGTACTCATCACCCTCGAGGATCTGGGCTTCTGCGAGAAAGGGAAGGGCGGAGCCTTCGTCGAATCCGGTGCGCTTCAGTCGCCCCACGGCGCGCTTCCTTTCAACACAGACGGTGGGGGGCTGTGCAACAACCACCCCGGCAACCGCGGGGGGATGACCAAGGTGATCGAGGCCGTGCGACAGCTGCGCGGCGAAGCGCACCCCGCGGTGCAGGTGCCCGACTGCAACCTGGCCCTGGCCCACGGCACCGGGGGCAGCCTGGCGCTGCGTATGGGCAGCGCCACCCTCATCCTCGGACGGGAGGCCCGATGAGCGACCTGCCCACCTCGGCTCCGCCGGTGAACGCGGAGACCAAGCCCTACTGGGACGGCACCGCCGAGGGCGTGCTCCGCATGCCCCGCTGCGACGACTGCGGTCTCGTGATCTTCTACCCGCGCAGCATCTGCCCGGGCTGTCGCTCGCGCAACACGACCTGGGTGGAGCTCTCGGGGCGCGGCAGCGTCTACAGCTACACCGTGACCCGTCGCATCGGCGGCCGCTGGCAGAAACATACCCCGCTGGTGATCGCCTACGTCGAACTCGACGAGGGCCCGCGGATGCTCACCAACCTGGTCGACTGCGACCCGGAGAGCGTCGCCATCGGGATGCCCGTCGAGGTACGCTTCGACCCCACCGGGGAAGAGAGCGCCGTCCCGCGCTTCGCCCCCCGCCCCTGAGGAGACCGCCATGAGTAGTGTCCAGGATCAGAACATCGCGCTCACCGAGAAGTGGGAGCAGCTCTACAACGAAGACGCCGACCAGATGGTGTTGCAGTGCTACGCCGAGGACTGCAAGGTCACCCCGATGGGTAGCAAGACCCTCGAGGGTCACGCTGTGCTGCGCAAGGTCGAGGAGGTGGTGCTCGAGGCCGCTCCCAAACGCAAGCTCCGCGTCGACCACCGCCACGCCGTCGGCGACACCGTGATCGTCGAGGCCGTGCTCTTCGACCCCGACCAGGGCGCCGACTGGCAGCTCCCGATGGTGGCGGTGCTCACCTGCAAGGACGGTCGTATCACCCACGATCGCACCTACACCGACTGGAGCCGCTGGCCGGGCCTCTAGGCGCCGACCATCGAGACGAGGGGACACCATGGGTCAGACGCTCGACCAGACCGACATCCACCACGCGACCCGCTATGCGGAGGAGGGCTATCCCTGGGAGGATTGGGATCTCCTGCGACGCGAGGCCCCGGTGTACTGGTACGAGCGCGACGACGTCGAGCCCTTCTGGGCGATCACGCGTCACGAGGACATCCTCGCGGTGTCGCGGCGACCGGATGTGTTCATCAATGGCGGGCCCCGTCTGCGGCTCTCCCTGCGTGGCGAGACCGAGCTCTTGCGTGGGGGCCTCGACGCGTTCGGCGAGACGCGCGGCTGGGACCCGGCGGAGCCGCCGGACTTCGTCTTCATGGACGATCCCCGCCACCGAAACTTCCGGCTCCCCTCGAGCCGCTCCTTCACGCCCGGCCGGATGCGCGGGCTCGCCGGGCATTTCGACGAGCTCGCGCAGCAGTTCACGGCCGAGTTCGTCGACGCCCTGGACACCCAGAGTCGCGACGGCGGACACTGCGACTTCGTCACCGAGCTCGCCGCGAAGCTCCCGATCGCTGCGATCGGCGAGATGATGGGGCTTCCGCCCGCGGACTGGAAGAAGATCTTCAAGTGGACCAACGCGATCGTCGGCGAGGTGCTCCCCGAAGACCGGGTGCAAGGTGAGAGCGAAGCGGACGCGGCTTTGCGGGGGATGAACGAGTTCCGCCAGTACCTCGAGAACCGGGTGCACGAGCGCCGCGAGGCGGGCTGCGACCGGGCCGACCTCTTCGACACGATCGTCGGCGGCCAAGTCGAAGGCAAGCCGATGAACGATCAGCAGCTGATCGGCTACCTGCTGCTGATCATCGCCGCGGGGAACGAGACGACCCGCAACGCGACCTCGGGGGGCGTGATCGCGTTGATCGAGCACCCCGAGCAGCGCGACCTCCTGTGCGCACGCCCCGAACTCCTAGACAGCGCGATCGAGGAGATCCTCCGCTGGACCTCGCCGGTGATCCAGTTCCTCCGGACGGCGACCGCGGACTTCGAGCTCCGCGGCACGACGATCCGGGCGGGCGACACGATCGGCGTCTGGTATCCCTCGGCCAACCGCGACGAGCGCGTCTTCGACGATCCCTACCGCTTCGACATCACCCGGCAGCCGAACCCGCACCTGGCCTTTGGCCACGGCGCCCACTTCTGCCTGGGCGCCAACCTCGCCCGGGCCGAGCTGCGCGCGGCCTTGCGGGCGCTGCTACCGGTGTTGCCGCGCCTCGAGATCGCGGGGACGCCCCGGCGCATCCCGAACCTGCACGTCTCGGGCTACGCGACGCTGCCGGTGCGCGCCGCGGCCTAGTCGACCCGCGCACGCCCTCGATACCCACGCGCGGGACGCGTCAGCCGCCGCCCGTGACGTCGAGGATCGAGCCGGTGCAGTAGCGCGCGGCATCGGAGAGCAGCCAGAGCACGGCGTCGGCCACCTCGTCGACGGTGCCCGCGCGTCCCATCGGCAGGGTCGGGGCCACGCGTTCCACCCAGTTCTCGATGCCAAAGCCGTCGTGGATGTCGGTGTCGATCAGCCCCGGCCGCACCGCGTTCACCCGCACCCCGTCGGCGGCCACCTCGCCCCCCAGGCCCTTGGTGAGCACGTCGATCGCGCCCTTCGACGACGCGTAGTCGACGAAGAAGCCCGCGCCTCCCGCCTTCGAGCCCACCGAAGAGACGTTGACGATGGCGCCGCCGGAGCCCCCAGAACGGGTCGACATCCGCCGCACCGCCTCGCGACAGCACAGAAAGGTGCCGGTCACGTTCACCCGGTAGAGCTCGGTGAGTCGCGCGGCGTCGACGTCGACGACCCGAGAGCGGGGGAAGAGGATGCCGGCGTTGTTCACCAGGGCGTCGAGACGGCCGAGCTCGCGATCGATCGTCTCGAACATCCCCACCACCTCGGCCTCGTCGCCCACGTCGGCGCGCACCAGGAGGCCGCCGGGGCCCGCGGCATCGAGATCGCGCAGGACCGACCGGGCGGCCGTCTCGTCGCGGCGGTAGTTGAGCGCGACGGTGTAGCCGGCCGCGACGGCGCGGCGGGCCACGGCGGCGCCGATGCCGCGACTCGCCCCGGTGACGAGGGCCACCTTCTCCACCACGCCGTGTCCTCCCTCGCTCGGCTCGTGCCCGCGGCCCCGGCGACGGGGCGGGCGCCATATACTAGGGGCTCACCCGAGGAGACGTGTCATGCAGGTCAAAGGGGCAGTGTGTCGCGAGATCGGAAAGCCGCTCTCGATCGAGGACGTGGAGATCGCGGATCCGGGGCCCGACGAGGTCCTGGTGCGCACCGTCGCCTGCGGCGTGTGTCACAGCGACCTGCACTTCGTCCAGGGCTCGATCAAGGGACCGATCCCGACGGTGCCGGGTCACGAGCCGGCGGGGATCGTCGAGGCCGTGGGCGAGCGGGTGCGCTCGGTGGCGCCCGGCGACCACGTGATCGCCTGCACCTCGATGTATTGCGGTCACTGTCGCCAGTGTCTCCAGGGGTTCCCGCACCTGTGTAGCGACCGCGGCGCCCTGCGTCGTCAGCAGGGCGAGACCCCGCGGCTCAGCCAGGGCGGCGAGGAGCTCTACCAGTTCGCCGATCTCTCGGGCTTCGCCGAGGCGATGCTGCTCCACGAGAACGCCGTCGTGAAGATCGACCCCGAGGTTCCCCTCGACCGCGCCGCCCTGGTGGGCTGTGCCGTCACCACCGGCGTGGGCGCCGCCCTCAACACCGCCCAGGTCGCCCCGGGCTCGTCGGTGGCGGTCTTCGGGGCGGGCGGGGTCGGCATCTCGATCATCCAGGGCGCCCGGATCGCCGGCGCGCGCCAGATCATCGCCGTCGACCTCCTCGACTCGAAGCTCGAGACCGCCAAGGCCTTCGGCGCGACCGATACCCTCAACCCCTCCGAGGGCGACCCGGTCCGCGCCATCAAGAAGATGAGCGCCGGCGGGGTCGACTACGCCTTCGAGGCGGTGGGCCACGTCGACCTCGTGGCCCAGTGCTTCTACTGCACGGCGGCCCACGGCCTCACCGTGGTGGTCGGTGCGATCCCGCCGGATCAGACGCTGTCGATCATCCCCGGCCACTTCTTTCTCGAGAAGCGCATCGTCGGCTGCATGATGGGGTCGAACCGGTTCCACCTCCACGCGCCCCAGTATCTCGAGCTGTACCGCCAGGGGCGTCTCGATCTGGACGCGATGGTGAGCCGCACGGCGCCCCTCGACGCGGTCGAGGACGCCTTCCGCGCCATGGAGGCCGGTGAGGTGACCCGCACCGTCCTGACCTTCGACTAGCCCGCCGGGCGTCGCGCCCGCACCCGAGAGGAGGGAGCCGTCATGAGCCTCGACCAGGCGAACTATCAGACGATGTTGATCGAGAAACGCGAGAACGGCGTCGCCGTCGTCTCGCTGAACCGCCCCGACCGGCTGAACGCCGTGAACGGGCGGCTCCACCACGAGCTCAGCACCTTCGCCCGAGACGCCGAACGCGACCGCGACGTGAAGGTGGTGGTGCTCGCCGGCGAGGGGAGGGCCTTTTGCGCCGGGGGCGATTTCAGCGACGACGCCGACGCCGAGGCGCTCTCGATGGAGGAGGCGCGCCAGATCGTCGACCACCTCCTCGAGCTCCGAAAGCCGATCGTCTCGGCCGTGCAGGGCTACGCGATGGGGCTCGGCGCGACGATCTCGCTGCTCTGCGACGTCGTGGTGGCGGGCAAGAGCACGGTCTTTGCCGACACCCACGTAAAGCTCGGGATCGGCGCGGGGGACGGCGGTCAGGTGATCTGGCCGCTGCTCATGGGAGTGAACCGCGCCAAGTGGTTCCTGATGACCGGCGAGCGGGTCACCGGGGAGGCGCTCCAGGAGATGGGTCTGGTGAACTTCCTGGTGGAGGACGACCAGATCCGCAAGAAGGCCCTCGAGTGTGCCGACCAGCTCGCCGCCGGCCCGAGCAAGGCGATCAGCGCCTCCAAGGTGCCCGTCAACCACTACATCAAGATGATCTCGAACCTCGTGCTGCCGCTCTCGCTGAGCCTCGAGGGCGAGACCTTCCGCTCGAAGGACGCCAAGGAGGCGGCTCGCGCCTTCGTCGAGAAACGCGAGCCCCACTTCACGGGGCACTAGCCCGCGCCGGGGGTGTGCTCCCGGCGCGGGCCCTCGACGGGTTCGAGGGGCGGCCGCCCCAACGCCTCGCGGAAGGTGTTGTGGTAGTGGTGGAGCGCGGGCTCGTTGCGCCCGAAGACCAGGTAGTCAAGGGCGCCGCTCTCGGCGGCGCGTTGGGTCGACTCGCCCATCCGGTAGTCCTCGTGCTCGACGGTGCTGTCGAAGACCTCCATCGCGGCCTCGACCGAGAAGACCGCGTTGCCGTCCCGCGCCGTCGGGTCGTAGACGTTGTTCGAGTCGATCACGGTCCGACTCGTATCGCGCTCGGCGTCGAGAGCGGCTTCGCTGGCGTAGTGGCTCACCCGGGTGAGCGAGCGGCTCGGATCGCAGGGGTCGGCCGGGTCGGGGTAGATCCGCACGAGGGTGGCGCTGTTGCGCTTCACGGCGAACTGGATGTTCGGGAAGATGTAATAGAGCACGGTGGTCGTGTTCTCGACGTCCCACTCGTCTTCGGGTTTGCCCCGCAGCGAGTCGATCCCCCGGGAGGGGAAGACAAAGCGGTGGTTGCGGCCGAAGGTCTGGTAGTCGAGGGCGTCGCCGTAGAAGATACGCCCCAGGGTGTCCTTGTGGAGCCGCGCGAAGTGGTAGGTCTCGCCAAAGGTGTCGTTGGCGAGCTTCCAGTTCAGACGTTTGGCCAGCACCGTCTCGTCGAGGTAGCGCTGCTGACCCACCTCCCAGCTCGCGAACTCGGGGGCGAGGTCGCCGAGCTGGGTGTCGACGTCGAGCCGTCCCCCCGGCTGGGGATGCACCCAGAGCTGGCCGTAGCGCTCCTCGGCCGGCAGCTCGATCAGCCCGAGGCTCGCGCGGTCGACGCTTCCGAAGTCGCGCTCCCGGGAGACGCCCCGGAGCGCGCCCGTGTTGCTGTAGCTCCAGTTGTGAAAGGGGCAGACGAAGTGCTCGGCGCGGCCCCGGGGCTCCGAGGCGATCCGGGTGCCGCGGTGTCGGCACGAGTTCACAAAGGCGCGGAAACGGCCCTCGGGGTCGCGGGTGGCGAGCACCGGGACCCCGAAGTCGTCGATACACAGGTAGCTCCCGGTCTCGGGGAGGTCGCCCGAGAGCCCGACGAAGTGCGGGTGCTCCTGGAAGAAGCGCTGCCACTCCTCGGTCGCGAGGGCGCGGTCGGTGTAGTCGTCGACGGGGTTCTTGAGCTGCACGCCGGCGTCGACGTTCACCTTCTCGTCGAGCTGGCGGAGGAGCTCCTTCAGGATCCGGATCTGGTCTCGCTTCTGCACCGTCGCGCCCTTCTCGTGGAGTGCCGTCGGAGCGTAGCGGACGGCCCTCGTGCTCCGGCGCCGCGGGCGGGGGCGTTCGGGCTACCGTGGTCGGGTCGACGAACCCGGTGGGCTCCGACCCCCGACAGGTCGGCCCGTCGGCCCGGCGCCCGCATCACCCGGAGGAGGTTCCGTGAAGCTCGAGACCGTCACCGTCGAAGGCGAAGGCCCGATTCGCCATGTCGTGCTCAACCGGCCCGCCGTACACAACGCGGTCAATGCCCAGGTCCTGGCCGATCTCACCGAGGCCTGTATGGCCCTCGATCGCCTCGCCGAGGTGCGGGTCGTCATCCTGCGGGGCGCGGGCAAGAGCTTCTGCTCGGGCGCCGACCTGAAGTCGCCGCGGCGCACCACGACCCAGCAGATCGACCACTCGAAGGCCGGGGCGCGGATGGCCGACGTGCTCACCCACCTGAGCCCGATCACGATCGCCGCGATCCACGGCTACTGCATCGGCGGCGGCGCGGTGCTCCCCGCGTGTTGCGATTTTCGCATCGCGGCGCGCAGCACCTCGCTGACGCTCAACGAGGTGAGCATCGGCTTCAACCTGACCTGGCACACGATCCCGGCGGTCGTCCAGCTCGTGGGCCCCGCGCGCGCCAAGGAGATGATCATCCTCGGCCACAGCTACGACGCCGAGACCCTCCTCGACTACGGCTACGTGAACGAGGTGGTCGACGACGAGGCGCTGCTGGGGCGCGCCACGGTCCTGGCCGAAGAGGTGTGCAACCAGCCCGCGTGGCCCGTCTTCAGCACCAAGGCGTCGATCAACGCGTACGCCAAGGCCCTGGACCGCTCGGTACACCACCTCGACCACCTCTCGTCGGCGCTGATGGGACGCAGCGAGAACAGCCGCATCGCCCAGGAGACCTATTTCTCGAAGGCGCCGCGTCACTACATCGAGGAGTAGCGGCCGGGCTCAGGACACGGTGAGCACCGCGGCGCCGTCGATGCGGTCGGCCGCGAGGTCGGCGAGGGCGTCGTTGGCCGCTTCGAGGGGGTAGGGGTGCACCGTCGTGCGGAGCGGGATCGCCGTCGCGAGCTCCAGCAGAGCGCGTCCGTCGTCCCTCGTATTGGCCGTCACGCTGCACAGATTGCGCTCCTGGAACAGGTGGCGCTGATAGTCGAGGGGAGGGATCTCGCTCAGGTGGATCCCGGCGATGGCGACGGTGCCACCGCGGTCGGTGGCGGCGAGGGCGGCGGGCACCAGCTCGCCGGCCGGGGCGAAGAGGATGGCGGCGTCGAGGGGGCGCGGCGGCGGGTCGAAGCTCCCGCCGACCCACGACGCACCCATTGCCTCCGCGTGCTCGCGGTGGAGCCCGCCGCGGCTGAACACCGAGACCTCGCACCCGAAGTGACGGGCGATCTGGATCACGAGGTGGGCCGACCCGCCAAAGCCCCACAGACCCAGGTGGCCGCCGGGTTGGATCGCCGAGCGGAGGTAGGCGCGGTAGCCGGTGACCCCGGCGCAGAGCAGGGGCGCCAGCTCGACCGCCGGTGGGTCCTCGGGAATCCGGTAGACGAAGTCGGCGGGGGCACAGACGGCCTCGGCGTAGCCCCCGTCCACCTGCCAGCCGGTGAAGGTGGGGTCGAGACACAGGTTCTCGCGCCCGCCGTCACAGAAGCGGCAGGAAGCGCAGGCCCGGTGGAGCCACGCGACCCCCACCCGGGCACCGATCGCCACGTCGCGGGCCCCCGGACCCAGCGCGTCGACCCGTCCGATCACCTGGTGCCCCGGCACGATCTCGTCGCCCTGGGGCGCCAGGTCGCCTTCCACCACGTGGAGGTCGGTGCGACACACCCCGCACACCTCGACCGCCACACGCACCTCGCCCCGGCCGGGCTCGGGACGCGGGCGCTCGCACGCCACGAGTGGCCGCTCCGCCACCGGCGCCGGCCGCGAGAGCACCATCGCCCGCACGCCGCGTCTCTCCCCCTTTTGGTCGCGCTCGTCGCCGCTTGCGCCGAAAGCATAGGAGATCCGCCACGCGGGAGGTGGACACGGGGCGCGAGGGAGCACGCGCCCTGCGTCCGGGTCGGGCGCGCGGCTTCGTCAGTAGGGAGCGAAATAGATCCGGAGCCGGTTGCCGTCCGGGGAGAGCGGTGTCACGCGGGCCACACGGCCGGTGCGCAGCCAGCCCGTCTTGCCGACGACGGCGTGGGAGAACTTCGAGCCACCCTTCACGACGCCTTGGGTCTCGATCGTTCCCTTGCCCTCGATCGCGAAGTGCCAATCGGCGTAGGCGGCGTCGAATCCCTGTGCGGTCATCTGAAGCAGGAAGCGCCCTTTCGCGTAGAAGGTGCCAAGCGGCTGCGCGCCGACCGCCTCCGGTGCACAGTTGAACACGCCGTCGACCACGCCATCCGGCAGCGTTCCGTAGGGGTACACGTAGCCAAAGGCCGTGAACCCGTCGCCGGGCTCAAACCCGCCGTCCGGCTCTCGAAAGGTGGGACGGCCTTCGGGGACGTCGTGCACCATACGGTCGAGGTCCGTACACACGTCGACCTTTCGCACCCATCGGCTCCCGTAGGCCTCCGCGGACACCGCCATCCCGATCAGCATCACTCCAGTCACGAATGCCAGCACTCGCTGCATCGTTGCGTCTCCCATTGGCGGCCCGAGTCGAACTGGGGCCGGCGAAGTTCCATCTCGCCCGACACCCTAGATCCGCCCAACAGGGCTCCTTGTGACCCACATCACAGGCCCCGTCGGCGCGATATTCTGTCGGGATGGCGAGCGACGCACCGACTCCGCAGCCCGGCCCCTGGGCCCTCGACTGGCGGCTCTTCTTCAGCCTCGGGGTGACCTTTGTCTGGGTGATGCTGGGCATCATCTACATCACCTCGGTGGTGGGGTGGATCGACTTCGCGACCCTCAACGCCTCGTCGTTGGGGAGCTTTCTGGAGGGCGCCTTCGCCCCGCTGGCCTTTCTGTGGCTCGTGGTCGGCTTCTTCATGCAGCAGACCCAGCTGAGCCAGAACACCAAGGTGGTGGAGCAACAGCTCGAGGCGCTGCGTCAGACCGCGGAGCAGGCCAAGGTGCAGTCGCAGGCGATCGCCGCCGACGAGCTCCACTCGCGACAGGACACCTATCTCAAGGTCGCCGCCATCGTGGCGGAGCAGCTCGGCACGACCGCCGGCTTTCTCGTGAACTCCTGGGAGGCGGAGGCGTTGCCCCAGGAGGAGTGGAAGTCGATCGAGCTCTGGGACCGATTCGGCGCGGGAGACAGCAACGCCTTCGGACTCCGCATCATGGCGCTTTGCTTCACCAACGCCGTGGAACCGACGGAGCTCTTCTACGGCACGCCGATCCGACGTCAGCACACCGAGAACTTCACGAACGCCTTCGAGAACCTGCTCGAGCGCGCCCGCAGCTGCGATCCCGACGACATGATCGGCGCGGCCCTGCGCGGTAGCCAGAACGGCCGGGTCTACCGCTTCATGCTCGAGTCGAAGCCCGGGCACGACCAGGACGACGGCGCCGAGCCGGGCGACTGACGCGCGGGATCGGCGCGGCGCTTCGGCGTCTAGCCGCGGCCCCCGAGACCGAGCTCGTCGGCGTGGGGCTTGAGCGCCTCGATGACGAAGGCGATGTGCTCACCGAGGTCGACCCCCAGGAGCTCGGCGCCGGCATTCACCTCGCTGCGCTCCACCTTGGCGGCGAAGCTCTTGTCCTTGAGCTTCTTCTTCACGCTCTTGGGCGCGAGGGTGGCGATCCCTTCCGGGCGCACCAGACAGCAGGCACCGATGAAGCCGGTGAGCTCGTCGCAGGCCAGCAGCGCCTTGTCGAGGGGGCTGTCGTAGGGCACCTCCCACTTGGTGTAGTGGGCGGAGATCGCGTGGGCGATGAGCGCTTCGTCGCGCGCGCGCAGCCAGGCCACGATCTTGTGGGGGTGCTCCTCGGGCCACTTCTCGTAGTCGGCGTCGTGGAGCATGCCGGCCACCCCCCAGGCCTCTTCGTCCTCGGCGCCGGCGCCGTAGCGGTGCGCCGCCGCGCGCATCACGACTTCGACGGCGCGGGCGTGCTTGCGCAGCGCCTCGGTCTCGGTCCATTCGCAGAGCTGGGTCCAGGCCTCGTCGCGGGTGATCGGCATGCCGCGATCATGCCCGATCTGCCGGGCCCCTGGCTAGGGCAGCTCCCAACGCAACCCCACCCAGATCCGCCGCGGGTCGCCGGGAGCCAGGAAACGCTCCTCCTCGACCTCGGGCTGGGCGAAGGCGTTGAAGTTGCGCGCGCCCCCCGACTCGTACTGCTTGTCGAAGAGATTCACCGCCCGGGCCCAGAGGGTGAGGCCCCAGGGCAGGGTCACGTTGGTGCGCAGGTCGACCGTCGCGTAGCTCGCGGTCTTCTTGTCGCGGTTCCAGTCGTCGCCGCGGATGTACTGGCCCGAGCGGTAACGGGTGTCGACCCCCAACGTCCACCAGGGGAACACGTCGACCTCGAGGCTTCCCGAGAGGTTGTGCTCGGGGATCCCCGGGATCTGGTCGCCCGGCGAGATGTTCACCCCGGCCGGCTCCACCGGTGACGCCAACGTGGCGAAGGACTCGTAGGTGGCGTCGGTCCAGGCGTAGTTGAAGAGCCAGCGCGTCGGGCCCCGGGCGCCCACGAGCTGGGCCTCGACCCCCATCCGCCGGGTCTTGTCGACGTTGCGGAAGAAGCCGCCGCCCCCGACCTCGGCCTGCACGAAGAGCAGGTCGTCGCGGATCGTCGAGCGGTAGAAGGCCAGGCTCCACCGCGCGGGAAGCTCGCGGAGCTCGCCGCGGGCCCCGACCTCGAAGCTCCCGGTCTTCACCTCGTCGAGGGGCGGGTCGGCGACGAAGGCGTTGGGCAGGTTGCAGGGGTCGTCGGGATCGGCGCAGGTGAGCTCCGAGGGGGTGGGGGCCCGCCAGCCCTCGCGGTAGCTCGTGTAGAGCACCAGGTTCGGCCGCGGTCGGTAGCTCAGCCCCACGCCACCGGTGAAGCGGTCGAAGTCGTGGCTGGCGTTGAGGTCGTCGTTCTCGGGGAGACCGGTCTGATCGCGCAGCCGGATGCGGGTGTAGTCGAAGCGAGCGCCCAGGGTGAGCGACAGGGTGGAGGTGAGGTCGGCGACGTCGCGGGCGAAGACGCCGACCGCACGCTGTCGCGTGTCGACGTCGGTGTCGAGCTCGAAGGGCTCGGTGGGCTCTACGCCAAAGGCGCGGCCCTCGGGCTGGAACACCCCCTCGGCCTCGCTCTGCTCGAACTCGGTCCAGCTCGACTCGTAGCTGGTGCCCAGGGTCCAGCGATGGGGGATCGAGAGCCATTCGGTCTCGCCGCCGAGCTCCGCCCGGGCACCCCAGGTGAGACTCTCGGTGGTCGTGGTGCGCGATTCGGCCTCGGCCTCGAGCTCTCCACCCGAGGCCTCGCAGAGCGAGGGCGCCACATCGATCGGGTCGCCCAGGGCGTCTTCGCACTCGAGCTCGGCATCGCCGTTCTCGGTGTCGCGGTCGTAGTCGCGGAAGTAGGCGAGCCCTCGCAGCGTCAGCCCCTCGCGGAGCGGGTGGGTCGCATTGACGGCGAAGTGGTGGAGCGTGTTGTCCGTGTCGTCGGGGAAGGTGTAGACCTCGGTGTAGTCGAGCCCCAGGGTGCTGCGCGGCACCAGCCCGTTGCCGGTGAACTCGTTGTGGGCGTAGCGGTAGCTGGCGTCGATCTCGGTGTCGCCCTGCCGGAAGCTCGCCTTCCCAAAGATCCGCCGCATCGTGCTCTCGGTGCGACGTCGCCAGCCGTCCTCGTCGAGCCAGTCCATGTTGAGGTACCAGCCGAGCTCCTCGAAGTTGCCGCCGTGCTCCCCCGAGATCGCGTAGCGATCCTCGGTCCCCGTCTGCGCCTCGAGACGCGTTCCCTGATACGAGAAGCCGCTCTTGGTGCGCAGAAAGAGGCTGCCGCCCAGGCTGTTGCGGCCAAAGAGGGCATCGGGGCCGGCCACGACCTCGGTGGCCTCGAGGGCGCTCTCGGGGATCAGATCCCAGTTGAGGGCGTCGCCAAAGGCCTCGTTGATCCGCGCCCCGTCGAGGTACGCGCTGAGGCCGATCGAGGAGCCGAGCAGCGGCGAGGCGAGGAAGCCGCGAAAGAAGAGCTCGTCTTGAAAGGGGTTGCCCTGGATGGGATTGCGCACCACCCCGGGGACCCGCAGCTCGAGGGCCTCGCTGAGCTCCGGGGTGTGGAGCGCATCGATGTCGTCGGAGTCGACGCCGTAGACGGCGCCCGGCACCCGGTACAGCGGGAGGTCGAGGGCGATCGACTCGAGGTCGGGCGGTGCGGGCTGTCGGGCGGGCAGCGCAGGGGTCGGCGCGGGGTCGGTCGGGGGAGCGGCCTCCGCGTCTTGGGCCCAGGCCGTCGGCGGGCCGGCGAGCAGCACGAGGATCGAAAGCAATGTGGCGAGGCGCACGGGCAGCAACCGGGTCGAGGGTCAGGGGAGCGACCCTCGCACCCGCCGCGCATGTCGTCACTCGCGCAAACTACGTAGTCGCCGCGCGGAAGACGACGTCGAAGCTCGCCCCGGCGCCGGGTTCGCTCTCCACCTCGATCGAGGCGCCGAGCTGCCCGGCGAGGACGCGGGAGAGGGCGAGGCCGAGCCCCGACCCCTGGCCGGCGGGCTTGGTGGTGAAGAAGGGGTCGAAGAGCCGGGCCTGCTGCTCGGCGTCGATCCCGACCCCGAAGTCGCGCACCCGCAGCCGCACCCGTCCGCCCGGCGCGTTGGCGGTCGACACCACGATGACGTCCCCGGGGCGGCTCGCGTCGCGGGCGTTGGCCACCAGGTTGAGCAGGATCTGGGTCACCGAAGTGGGGTTCGCCCAGGCGCGAGCGACGGCGTGGCCCGGCGCGCAGCGCAACGCGTCCGGGTCCGGGAGGAGCGAGCCCAGCAGCGCCTCGTGCTCGGCGAGCAGGGTGTTCAGGTCCACCGCCTCGAGGGTGGCTGGCTTCGGGTCGGCGAGGTCCTTGAGCTTGGCGATGACGGCGCGTCCCTGGGACGCCGCCGCGCGGATGCCGTCGAGGGACGCCCCGCGCACCGCCGGGTCGGCGCTGTCGCCCCGGGCGGCGAAGCTGTCGACGGCGAAGAGCAGGTACGAGAAGTCGTGGGCCGTGCCACTGGCGAACACCGCGAGGGATTCGGCCTTCTGCTGCTCGAGAGCGGCCTCGCGCCGCTGGCTCTCGACGAGCGCGCGGCGCGACCGACGCAGCTCGCGCCAACCGAGCCAGCCGAAGCCCACGGCCAGGGTCAGCAGCATCCACGGGATCTCGTCGGCCTCGAGGGTTTCGAAACGGCCCGCGAGCCGTTGCCAGCGTTCGGCCAGGTCGAAGGACGAGGCCGTCAGAAACGCAAAGATCGCCCCGAGCACGACGAGCGCCCAGCCACGCCAGCGGCCGTCGCCAGCGCGCGGGCTAGGGCTCGACATAGCCCTCTCGAATCGCGTAGCGCGCGAGCTCGACGCGGTCGTTGACCCCGACCTTCTCCATCAGGTTGCGCACGTGGGTCTCGACGGTGCGCACGCTGATCTCCAGCCGGTTGGCGACGTCGCGCTTCGCGAGCCCACGGGCGATGTGACAGAGCACCTCCTCCTCGCGTCGGGTGAGACCGGCCCCCGCCGAGCGAAGACGCGCCGCGTCCCGGGGGAGCCGCGCCGCGACCGAGGCGGAGTAGGTGGGGCGGCCCTCCGCCGCCGCGCGAATCGCCCCCGCGAGGGTCTCGAAGCTGTCGTCCTTGCAGACGAAGCCGGCGCCCATCGCGGCGACGCTCGCCAGGTGACGGTCGGTGGGGAACGCGCTCAGGAAGAGCACCGCCACGGCTTCGTTGCCCAGCGCTCGCGCGGCGTCGAAGGGCAGCCCGCCCGGCATCGCGACGTCGAGCACCGCGACGTCGGCCCGCGCGCGCCGCGCGGTCTCCACCAGCTCCGCCGCAGCGTCGAGGCTCGCCACCACCTCGAAGTCGGGCTGGTCGCCGAGCTGGGCGGCCAGGGCCTGACGGACGAGGTCGTGGTCGTCGACGAGAACGAGGCGGATCGCGGACATCCGGCAGAGCAGGGTAGGTCCGCCGCCGCGCTTCTGCCGGCGGACGTCTCGGGGTACCGTGTGTGTGGAGGAGACGCCGTGTCCGACGCCATCGCGTTCGAAGCCGGGGGCTTTCGCTACGCACCCGGCCCCTTTCAATACTCTGCCGGGGTCGCCGCCGAGCCGGGTTTCACGATCGAGCGGGTACGCTTCCACGGCCACGCGCCGCTCGAGGACGGCTTTCGCGCGATCGAGGCCTATCTGCGCGCCCTGGGTCGGCCGACCACGGCGTTCTGCGCCTGCGAGCTGCGCTCGCCGGCGCCCTTCACCGAGGAGGGCTTCATCGCCTTCAACCGGGTGTACGTGGGCACCCTCGAGCGCTGGGGCCTCTTCCGCGACGACGACAACCCGGTGGCGCGCTCGAACGTGTGCCCGGCCTACGACCCGCCTCCGGAGCCCAGCTTCCACGCCTTCTCGTACACGGTGCCCCAACGACCGGGGAGCGACGACACGAGCCCCCGCACCTTCGTCGTCTCCGGCGCCGCCGAGGCCACCGAGGGGCCGGGGAGCTACAGCGAGCGCATCATCTGCCCCGGTGACACCACGCCCGACGCGATGCGCGAGAAGGCGCAACACGTGCTCGGCACCCTCGAGACGCGGATGGACACCCTGGGTGTGCGCTGGCGCGACGCGACCGCGACCCAGGCCTATACCGTGCACGACCTCCACCCCGTCCTCGAGGGGGAGCTCGCGAAACGCGGGGCGATCGCCCACGGCCTCGACTGGTCCTACGCGCGCCCTCCCGTCGAAGGGCTCGACTACGAGATGGACGTGCGCGGCGTGCGCGTCGAGCGGGTGATCTAGACGCCGGGCGCCGTCTACGGCGCGAGCGCTTCGAGCGCCTCCCAGCCGGGCTTCGCGGGCGTGGTGGGCTCGTCGAGTTCGTGGAGTCCGGGCCCACTATATGGCACCGGGTGCCTCGGAGGGATCGGCGCCCTCGTCGCGGATCACGAGGGTGAGGAAGGTGGCGGCGGCGAGCCCCGAGGCCCCGAAGAGCATGCACATCACCATGATCTGGTAGCGGGTGGCGATGAGCGGCGAGACCCCTGCGAGAATCTGGCCCGTCATCATGCCGGGAAGGGCCACCAGCCCGACGGCAAACATCGAGTTGACCACGGGGATGAGGGAGGTGCGCAACGCGATGCCGCGGGCCTCCCGGGTGGGACGACCCGCGTCGAGCTCGGCGTAGAAACGCTCGGCGGCCAGACTCACCCGGTTCATCGACGTCGAGAAGCACATCCCCGCGAGCGGGATCACGAAACGCGGCTCGTACCACGGCTCCACGCGCAGCACGCCGAAGGTGATGAGGGCGAGGGTGCAGCCCCCGCCCAGCGCGATCGCCAGGTAGGCGCGGCGCAGCAGGGCGCCGCGCCGCGCGCGGACCGGGCCGAGGGAGATCCAGCCCGCCGCGACGAACATCACCGTCAGCACGGAGAGCACCGGCAGGCTCGCCTCCGCCGTGAAGAGGTAGACGAGGAAGTAGCCGATGACGAGGAGCTGGACGCCCATCCGCGCCAACGCGTAGAGCGCGTTGCGCGCGTCGAGGGACCAGCGCCACAGGATCGCCACCACCGCGAGGGCGGGGAGGAAAGCGAGGGCCAGTTGATCCAGAGGGATCGCGAGGGTGTGGTCGTTCACGCGGGCGAGTGTCGGGGTCTCGCGGTGATCGCGCTATCGGGCTCCGCGACCGCGTCCTGCTACGCGGCAAGATCCGACAACAGGTCCGCCACCAGGTCGGGGCGCGAGACGAAGGGGGAGTGGGAGGTGTCCCAGGTCACCACCTGTCCGGTCTTCGCGGCGAGCTCGCGTTGGAGCCCCACGTGGATCGCCCGATCCTCGGTGCACACGACGTAGGTCGAGTCGATGTCGCGCCAGGCCTCGCCGCTCACCGGGGTGGTCATGCAGCGGGTGCCCAGGGGACGCAGCTTGGCCACCGCCTCGCGCACCGCCTCCGGAGAGCAGTCGGCGTAGAAGGCTTCGGGGGCCACCGCCGGGTCGATGGTGAGGGTGTGGTTGTCGTGGCGTCGCATGCCGTCGGCCAGCCGCACCTTTTCGCCGCGGGGGTAGATGTCGTTGATGCACTCGCCGGCGTCGGGGCAGAAGGCGCAGAGGTAGACCAGGTGCGCCACGTCGCTCCGGCCCAGCGCCGCTTCGGTGATCACCATCCCGCCGTAGGAGTGACCGACGAGGACGGCGTCGTCCCCGGTCGCGTCCAGGGCCTGTCGCACCGCGGCGGCGTCGTCCCGCAGGTCGGTGAGGGGGAGCTCCAGCGCCTGCACCGAGCAGCCCCGCGCCTCCAGGGCCTCGACGCTGGGGGCCCAGCACCAGGCGCCGTGCCACGCGCCGTGCACCAAGACGATCGACTTGCTCATCCACCATGCCTCCCGGACCCAATGCTACGCTCCCGGCCGGCGTAAATCCCGCAACGAGCGAAGGGGAATCCCGATGGCCTACGACGTCCTCATCCAGAACGGCACCGTGATCGACGGCACCGGCGCGGCCCCCCGCACCGCAGACGTGGCGGTCGTGGGCGACCGGGTGGCCCGCATCGCCGAGCCCGGCACCCTGGGTAACGACGCGGGCCGTGTCATCGACGCCACCGGCTGCACCGTCACGCCGGGCTTCGTCGACATCCACACCCACCTCGACGCGCAGATCTGGTGGGACCCGGCGGCGACGTCGTCGTGCTGGCACGGGGTCACCTCGGTGGTGATGGGCAACTGCGGGGTCACCTTCGCCCCCTGCCGCGAAGAAGATCGCGACTACCTGGCGCGCATGATGGAGTCGGTGGAGGACGTCCCGGCCCAGTCGATCGCCCAGGGCATGCCCTGGCAGTGGGAGACCTTTGGCGAGTACCTCGGCGCCCTCGACGCCCTGCCCAAGGGCGTCAACGTGGGCGGCATGGTGGGTCACTGCGCCGTCCGCTACTGGGCGATGGGGCAGGAGTCGTTGCGGAACGAGCCCGCCGACGCCTCGGCCATCGACCGCATGCGGGAGATCGTCGACGAGGCGATCGCCGGCGGCGCGCTGGGCTTCTCGACCTCGCGCACCATCCTCCACCGCACCCCCGACGGCGAGCCCGTCCCCGGCACCTTCGCGACGCTGGACGAGTTGATGGGGATCACGAGCGCTCTGGGCGAGCGTGGTCGCGGCGTCGTCGAGGCCGCCCCCGGGATCGACCGCGGGCGCGCCGAAGACCTCGACCGCGAGGCGAACTGGATGGAGCAGGTGAGTCTCGCCACCGGCCGCCCGGTGACCTTCGGGCTGGCCCAGAGCCGCACCCACCCCGACGCCTTCGCCGGCATGCTCGAGCGCATCGCCGCGAGCAACGGTCGCGGCGCCACGGTGCGCGCCCAGTCGACGACGCGGGGCATCGGCGTGCTCTTCGGCTTCGCCAACCGCACCCCCTTCGACCGCGGGCCCTCGTGGCGGGCGCTCCGCGCGCTGCCCCTCGAGGAGAAGCTCGAGAAGCTGCGCGACGACGCGTACCGCGCCCAGATGGTGGAGGAGTCGCTGGCGGATCCGCCGCCCATCGCCTTCGACCAGATCTTCCTGCTCCCGGTGGGCGAGGCGCGCTACGACGGCCCGCCGGACACGAGCCTCGCCGCCCACGCCGAGCGGCTCGGGGTGAGCGCCCCCGAGGCCTTCATCCTCGCCTCCCTCGAGCGCGACGGGCAGGCCTTCTGGAACTACCCCTTCCTGAACCCCAGCTTCGACGCCGTCGAGCGGCTGCTCGACGACCCGAACGTGGTGATCGGGCTGGGCGACTCGGGGGCCCACTGCGGGCAGATCATGGACGCGAGCCTGCCCACCTACTTCCTGCGCTACTGGGTGCAGGAGCGCGGGCACTTCGGGCTCGAGGAGGCGATCCACATGTTGACCCAGGAGCCGGCCGAGCTCTTCGGGATCGCCGACCGGGGCGTGCTCCGCGAAGGCGCCTACGCCGACCTCAACGTGATCGACCTCGACGCCCTCGAGCTCCCGCCGCCGCGCTTCGTGACCGACCTGCCCGGGGGCAGCGGCCGCTACATCCAGCAGTCGAAGGGCTACCGGAACACCCTCGTGAACGGGCAGGTGTTCATGGAAGGGCTCGAGGAGACGGGGGCGCGGGCCGGGGTGGTGCTCCGGAGCTAGCCCGCGCTCCCGGGCTCGGCGCCGGGCGCCACGAAAAAAGGCCACCGCGGCGCGCTCGCCGCGGAGTATGGTGCACACCACCCCCCAGGAGATGCACCATGACCGACCTGGCCCACCTCGACTGCACCGCCCAGGCCGAGCTCGTCCGCAACGGCGACGCCAGCCCCGCCGAGCTCGTCGACGCCGCCATCGAGCGGCTCGAGAAGGTGAACGGCGAGCTCAACGCCGCGATCCACCCGCTCTACGAGCGCGCCCGCGAGCGTGCCCGCGGCGCCCTCGAGGACGGCCCCTTCCGGGGCGTGCCCTTCGTGATGAAGGATCTGGTGAGCGCCCAGGCCGGCGACCCGATCCACAGCGGCATGCGGCTGATGAAGGAGATCGGGTTCTGTGCCGACGCCGACAGCTACCTCGCCGCGCGCTTCCGCCAGGCGGGGCTCGTGACGATCGCCAAGACCAACACCCCGGAGTGGGGACTGGCGGCCACCACCGAGCCCGAGATCTACGGCGCCACCCGCAACCCCTGGAACCCGGCCCACTCGAGCGGTGGCTCGAGCGGCGGGAGCGCCGCGGCGGTCGCGGCGCGGGTCGTG
>JANQRO010000197.1 GCA_028284525.1 Myxococcota bacterium
GGTCGACGTGAAGGTGCTCGCCACCGCCGACACCAAGGGACGTCTTCTCCCCGCCCTCACCAACATGGCGGGCTACGCCCGCGCCTCGGGGCGTCTCGACGCCGCCGAGATCGACCGCTTCGAGGCGGAGCTCCAGACCGCGATCGAGGACGGCACCTTCTTGATGGTGCTGCCCCAGTTCGTGGTCACCGGACGACGCTGAAGGCCGAGGACCCAGGCGTCCCCACCCGATCACTTCGGATACCCTAGGCCCCTGCCCGTCCACCCCTTCCCGCCTTCGGGGCCGGAGACACCATGCCCGATCCGCTCTTCCGCGACGAAGATCTCCGCGAGATGGAACGACGCACCGTCGACCGTCTCCAGGAGGCCATCGAGGCGGGTGACCGAGCCGCGGCCGCCCAGATCGCACAGCGGATGTTCAACGAGTTCGAGGCGATGCACGACCTCTACCGCGACTGGGCGGCGGCGACGCTCTCGTCGGTGGGCCGGCGCTTCGGCGACGCGGCCCTCGAAGAGGTGATGCAGGACGGGGTGAGGGCCTGGTGGGGCCCCGCCTCGGCCCGACTCGCCGACCCGGAGCAACCCCTCGCGAAGCGGATCCGCATGTTCGTGGCGGGGCTGCGCGGCCACCTTCAGCCCCTCGACATCGAAGAGGACGAGGAGAAGGTGGTCGTCAAGATGCTCCCCTGTGGCAGCGGCGGGCGTCTGGTTCGCGAGGGCAAGTACGAGGGGGACGACGCCTTGCTCACCCTCGAGGGAGCCCAGTTTCTCACCTACGGTCGGGAGGACTTCCCGGTCTACTGCGCCCACGAGCCGGCGATGGAGGCCCTCGAGATCGACGAGCGCGGCCGCCCCTTCGTCGTGGTCGAGCCCGCCGCCGATCTCAAACGGGAGCACTGCCGCTTCCTCATCTACAAAGACCCGGACCGGGTTCCGGAGAAGTACTACCGGCGCCTCGGCCGCACCAAGCCCGGGGCGTCGTCCCGAGAATCCAGCTGAGCGGAGGGAACCACGCGTGAGCGGAAAGTATTTCGAAGAACTCGAGGTCGGACAGGTCTACCACCACGAGCCCGGGCGCACGGTCACCGAGACCGACAACCTGCTCTTCTCGACGATGTCGCTCAACATGCAGCCGCTGCACATCGACGCCGAGTTCGCGGGCAAGGCGCAATTCGGCCAGATCCTGGTGAACAGCATGTTCACCTTGGCGGTGGTGGTCGGCGTGTCGGTGAAGGACACCACCCTGGGCACCACCGTCGGAAACCTGGGCTTCGAGGAAACCCGATTCCCGAACCCGGTCTTCATCGGCGACACGATCCGCACCCAGACCGAGGTGGTCGCCAAACGCGAGTCCAAGTCGCGTCCCGAGTGGGGCATCGTCACCTTCAAGCACATCGGCACGAACCAACGCGACGAGGTGGTCTGCACCTGTGTGCGCAACGGCATGATGCTGAAACAGCCCCAGGCCTAGCGGTGACCCGGGTGCGACGCGCCGCCCACTTCGTGCCGGGCGGTATCGAGAAGATGCTGAGCAAGGCCCTCACCCTGCCGGCGGACACCCTGATCCTCGATCTCGAAGACGCGGTGCTCCCCGAGAACAAGGACGCGACCCGCGAGGTGGTGGCGGGGTGGCTGCGCGACGTCGACTTCGGCCGCCAGGAGCGGGTCGTGCGGATGAACCCCCTCGACACCGAGTGGGGACGCCGCGACCTCGAACGCACGATGGTCGACCCGCCCGACGGCTATCTGGTGCCCAAGGTGAACAGCGCCGCCGACGTCGCCGAGGTCGACCGCATCGTGAGCGCCGCCGAGCGCGAGCACGGCCACCCCGAAGGCCAGGTGAAGCTCCTGCTCCTCGGCACCGAGACGCCCCAGGGGCTGCTCTCGATCGGCGAGCTCCCGCAGCACCCCCGGGTGGACGCGCTCAGCTGGGGTGCCGAGGACCTTTCGGCGGGGATCGGCGCCAAACGCAACCGCGACGACGCCGGCCACTATCTCCCGGTCTTCGCCCACGCGCGTACGATGACCCTGGTGTCGGCGTGCGCGGCCGGTGTCCAGCCCCTCGACACGGTCTACATCGACTTCAACAACCCGGACGGGCTGCGCCGCGAGGCGCTCGAGTCGGCGGCGATGGGCTATACGGGCAAGATCACGATCCACCCCAGCCAGATCGAGATCGTGAACGAGGCCTTCACCCCGAGCCCCGAAGAAGTCGAGGAGAGCCGCGAGCTCCTCGAGGCCTACGAGCAGAGCCGCGCCGAGGGCCGCGGCGCCTTCACGTTTCGCGGGCAGATGGTGGACGTGCCCCACATCACCCGGGCGCGCCGCATCCTCGAGCAGGCGCAGCACAGCGACACCTCGTGAGCCACAGCCACGGCGAGGCGCGCTTCTGCGTCCGGTGCGGGGGCGGTTTGGCGCCCCGCCGGGTCGAGGGCAAGACCCGGCCCGCCTGCGTGGTGTGTCGCTACGTCGTGTTCGAAGACCCGAAGGTGGCGGTCGTGGTGATGCTCACCGACGGCGACCGACTCCTCCTGGTGAAACGCAGCCGGGAGCCCGGCAAGGGCCACTGGGCCCTCCCGGGAGGCTTTCTCGATTCCGGAGAGGACCCGCGAGAGGCCGCCGTGCGAGAGGCCCTCGAGGAGACC
Organism: Myxococcota bacterium; assembly: GCA_028284525.1. Lineage (GTDB taxonomy): Bacteria > Myxococcota_A > UBA9160 > UBA9160 > PR03 > JANQRO01. The sequence continues at coordinate 2,646 of JANQRO010000197.1, forward strand.
CGGCTCGACGTCGAGGTCACCGAGCTGATCGACATCTGGGCGGAAGCCCCGGCGCTGGGTGGCGCCACCCTCGTGATCGCGTTTCGGGCGGCGCAGCGCGGCGGCGAGCTCCGCGCCTCCGACGACGCGGCGGACGCCGCCTTCTTCGCCCTCGACGCGCTCCCGCCCCTCGCCTTCGAGAGCACGCGACGCGCGATCGAGCTGATGCGCCGCGCCTAGGAGCGCTGCGCTTGCGTGAGCGCGTCGCGAAGCGCGCGGCGCTCGTCCTGCAGGGCCCGCACCGCCGCCTCGTCGCGGCGGGTCTCCAGGTAGGCCCGCGTCTCGCGCAAGAGGTGACGCCCACTCTCGTGGAAGCGCAACGCGCCCCACGCGCAGAAGGGCATCGCGAGGGCGGTCCAGAGCCCGGCCTCGGTGCCCAGGTGACCACCGATCCACAACGCCGCGAGCGCCCAGCAGACCGGGAAGAGCACCAGACCCGCCATCACCTTGTGGGTGGCGGGCTGATCGGGCGTGTCCTCGACGCGGCCCGCCACG
>JANQRO010000217.1 GCA_028284525.1 Myxococcota bacterium
TGTGGCGCGTCCGCACCGGGGATCTCCTGGCGCGCGACACGCGAGACGGCACCGTCGGCGCCCACCACCAGACGCGCGTCGACGCTGGCGGCGGCACCGGTCTCGGTCTCCGTGTAGTGGACGCGGAGCGCACCCCCCGCTTCGCGTTCGATCCGGCGGAACGTGCCGGTGCGCCGCTCCGCTCCCTGGACGGCGGCTCGACAGCGCAGCCACTCGTCGAAGGTCTCGCGATCGACCATCCCGACGAACCCGTCGCCGACGGGAATGTCGACCGCGCGCCCTTTGGGCGAGAGCACCCGCGCCGTATCGACGTGGTTGACCAGCAGCGACTCCGGCACCTCGAATTCGCGCAACAGCTCGGGGGGCACGGCGCCACCACAGGGCTTGACACGTCCCCCTCGGTCGAGGAGCACCACGCGTCGGCCCGCCCGGGCCAGGTCGGCTGCCGCCGTCGACCCCGCCGGCCCCCCGCCCACGACGACTGCGTCGAACTGCGGATCCGCCTGATGCATCAGCTCGCCTCCGAATACGCCTCGCCGGCGCTCGGCGAGACCATGTGCGCGACTCGCCGCCGCGGGCGCGCGCGCAGTGTCAGAATCAGGTCGAGGGTCTCGATCTCGAGCGCCTCGCAGCGAACCGCAGGGGTGCGGACGGCGCCGAAGCGACGACCGAGCTCGCCTGCGCGGCGGCCGGGGCTTCGACCGGCGATGCCAGCGCGGCCGCCGGTAGCGCGAGCGACATCGATGCGCCCGGTGCGGCAGGGCGGCAGACCGAGATCGGAGTGGGCGGTCCCGGGGCGCTTCGTGTCGTATGCCTCGGTCGCGATCGCGCTCATCAGCCGTCGCTCCTCGCTGCCAGGAGGCTCGTCGAGTCGATTGAGAACCCGACCATCACGAGATGTAAATTTACTATGACATATGAATCAGTCAACAAAAATTGACATCGTCGATCGCGTCATTAACGCGACGAGGCCGCGCGGTGCATGCGGAACGGCAGGAGCCGTTGCACCCAGGGACGGGCGAAGCGGTCGAGGTTCAGGCCTTCGTGGAGCGCGATGACGGGCTGGCCGAGCAGGCGGCTCTGGAGCAGCGAGCGCACGTAGAACGGGGTGTCTTCCAGGGTGCGGAGCACGGACGGAACGGCGCCGGGGTCGGCGCGAGTCGCGCGAGCGACCCGCCAGCGCGCCTGGGGTAAAATCACCTCATTGGGCGCCTCGAAGGGGTCGACGTCGCCGTCCGGGCGACAGCGGATCGCGAGCGAGACCCGCTCCCCCCGGCGGGGACTCGTGTCGTAGAGCACCGCCGTCCCCCCGTCTGCGAGGGTGCATCTCGACCAGTTCCAGCCAGAGAAATCCCGCTCGAGCGGGGCGTCCCCCCAGTTGGAGTCGAGGTAGGCGTGACCGCTCCAGCGGATCCGCGGGCTCTCGAAACGCAGCTCGAGGCGGGCACAGGGCGCGATCGGCCACCAGCGGTGGCGCCCCGCGTCCTCGAGTGCGAAGACGCGCGGCTGGAACGCCGTCGGGAGGAGACGCAGCGACCCCCGCACGCGCGCCGGAAGGGGCGCGGCGATCTCGTCGACGTCCACGACGAGCGCGTCGCCGATCCACTCCAGCCGACTCGACCCGATCTCCAGCGTATCGCGATCGCGGAACAGCGCGCCGCGACCGCGCTCGGTGAGGGCCCAGCGTTTCCCTCGGGGCGTGTAGAGGGCGATGTTGAGGGCGCAGTGGTCGAGCGGGTTCGTCGGGCCGCGCCGGCGCTGTCGGGCGTAGTAGGGCGAGAAGACACTGCCGACCATGGCGATCGCGCTGAGCCCCTGCCGACCGTCGTCGCTCAGCGCATCGATGTACCACCAGCGGTAGCCGTCGGGAGCGACGTCCGCGTCGAAGCGAGGTCCTCGAACAGGGTCCGCGCCGCGATCCGGCCGCCGAGCGCCGTCATCGGAACGCCCGGTCCGGGATGCGCGCTCCCGCCCGCCAGGTAGAGCCCGGGGATCCGGGTCCTGGCCCCGGGGCGCTGGAACGACGCGCGCCATCCGTGACACGCCGGGCCGTAGAGCGCTCCGCCGCTCGCGGGAAAACGCCGATGAAACTCGACCGGGTCCGTCATCACCACCTCGCTGACCCGCTCGACCTGAATTCCGCAGCGGTGCAGGGTCTCGAAGGTCGCTTTCTCGCATCGCTCGGTCTCCGACGCTGGCCAGACCTCGGGCGTATCGCCCGTAGCCGGTGCGTTGATCAAGCAGAACAGCCGCTCCGCGCCGTCGCGTCGAGCGTCGTCGGGGGCGCCTCGGTCCTGCGCGCAGACATACACGGTGGGGTCGCGGGGCGCGCGCGATCGCACCAGCAGGTCGTCGAACTCCGCGGCGTAGTCCCGGGAGAAGAAGACGTTGTGGTGGTGGAGCGGCGGGCCGTGGGGGCGCGCGAGGCAGGCCCAGGTGACCGCCGACAGCGAGCGCGGCCGCGCGCGACCGCGGGGCCCCCGGGACGCTGCGGCCGCGCCAAACCCCCCGCTCGCGAGCGCCGCGGTGTCGGCGTTGAGCACTACCGCGCGCGCCGCGAGAGCCTCTCCCGACGTGAGCCGCACACCGCCCACCCGGCGTCCCGTCAGACGGATCTCCTCGACGTGCTCCCCATAGCGGACGCGGGCGCCGAGGCGTTCCGCCAACCCGGCCATCGCGTCGGCGATGCGCTGCATCCCGCCGTCGACCGTCCACACCCCGGCGCGCTCCACGTGTGCGATGAGCATCAGTGTCGCCGGAGCCAGAAAGGGCGACGATCCGACGTAGGTGGCGTAGCGGCCAAAGAGCTGGCGCAGCCGCGGATCGCGAAAGTAGTCGCCGAGCGCGTCCCAGAGCGTCGCGAAGGGCCGGATCCTCCACAGCGCCCCGAGGTGCGCGAATCCGGTCCGATGCACCAGCCCGAGTGGGCTCGGTCGAGGGGTGCGCAAGAAAGAGCGCTCCAGCGTGGCGAAGATCTCTTCGGCCCGCGCACAGAAGCGACGGTAGCCACGCGCTTCCGCGGCGCCCGCGAGCTCCCCGACGGCGTCCGCGCTGCGCTCGAGGTCGGTGAAGAGGTCGAGACGCTGGTCGGGACCCCACGCGTGCCGCGCGAGGACGGTCGTGCGGCGGGGGCGGACGGCGCGCTCGAAGGACGCCCCCGCGCTGTCGAAGAGCTCGTCGAAGACGGCGCGCATCGTCAGGACCGTGGGACCCACGTCGATCGCGTGCCGGGCGACCTGCGCTTCGCGCATCTTTCCCCCCGGCGTCGCCGCGCGTTCGAGCACGGTGACCTCGCCCCCCCGCCCGGCCAGATCGACGGCGGGGGCGGGCCCACCGATCCCCGCCCCGATGACGTCG
>JANQRO010000229.1 GCA_028284525.1 Myxococcota bacterium
CGCGCGATCACCGCGTCGCCCGCGCTCGCGTCGCGCGCGAGCTCCCGCGTCGTCACACCGCGCCCCACCGGGAGCGGTGGCGAGAGCGCCCCGCCGACATCGAGACCGATGTCCCACCCGGGGCCGTAGCGTTTCGTCCTCGTGCGCGCGCGGCGCGGTGCCGTCTTGCGTCGACTCGCCATGTCTCCCTCCGATCGCCCCGCGGTCGCGACCGCCCCACTCCGGCGAGGCGGCGCGCCTGCGCGCACTGTATCGCCCCGGTATGCTCCGCGCGTGCGGATCGCCCTCGTGCAGATGACGTCCACCGACGACGTCGACGCGAACCTCAAGGCGGCGCGCGGCTGGGTCGACGAAGCCGTCGCCTCGGGCGCCGAGCTGATCGCGCTGCCCGAGAACTTCGCCTACATGCGACACGAAGGCGATCCCATCGCCTGCTCCCAGGACCTCGACGGACCCATCGTCGCCGCCCTCCGCGACGCCGCCGCACACCACGGCGTCTGGTTGCTGGGGGGGAGCTTCCCGGAGCGGATTCCCGGAGAGGGGCGCGTCCACAACACCAGCGTGGCGGTGCGCCCCGACGGCGAGCTCGCCGCGGTCTACCGAAAGATCCACCTCTTCGACGTCGACCTTCGCGACCGTGGGGGAAAGCGCTACGGCGAGAGCGCCACCTTTGCCCCGGGCTCCGCCCTCTCCCTGGTCGACACCCCCTTCGGCGGGGTCGGGCTCTCCATCTGCTACGACCTGCGCTTCCCCGAGCTCTACCGGGCCCTCTGCGCCCGCGGCGCTCGCTGGCTCGCGGTGCCTTCCGCGTTCGCCCGCGAGACCGGCAAGGACCATTGGGAGGTCCTGCTCCGGGCGCGCGCCATCGAGAACCAGTGCTTCGTCTTGGCGGCCGCCCAATGCGGCGAGCACGGTGGGGGACGAGCCAGCTACGGGCGCTCGATGGTGATCGACCCCTGGGGCCTGGTGCTCGCCCAGGCCGCCGATCGCCCCGGACCGATCTACGCCGAGTGCGACCTCGAGGCGCAGGGTCGGCTCCGGGAGAGCCTGCCCGCCCTCGACCACCGCCGCGGCGACCTCCCCGCCTCCTGAGGCCGTCCTCAAGCCCTCCCGACCCGACGCCGATGGGTTCTCGACGAGGAGGACGTCCATGTCGGCCGCCCGGCCCCCCCACGCCGTCCTGGTGATCCAGGCGGGCGGCTTCGAGGGGACCCGCTACGAGCTCCAGGGACCCGAGACGGTAATCGGCCGCAATCCGAACACCGACATCACCCTCCTCGACGACGGGATCAGCCGGGAGCACGCCATCCTGGTCTACGACGAGGACAGCGGCGAGTTCACGATCGAAGATCTCCAGTCGACCAACGGCACGCGGGTGAACGGCAAGCGGGTGCGCGGCGCTGCCTTGGAAACCGGCGACGAGATCCAGATCGGCCGCACGGTCTTCGAGTTCCTCGTCACTTCTTGAACAACGCCTCGAGGGCGTCCCGAGCGGCGCCGGCCTCCTCGCTGCCGCCCTCTCGGTCACCGGGAGCGAAGTACTCACAGCGGTTGCCGCGCTCGCGATCGGACACCCGTTCGGCGTTGGACTCGCGGCACTCGTTGTAGACGCTCGGGTCGTAGAACGCGCAGTTCCGACACACGTGGAGGTCCCGCCGGCAGCCCTCGCAGCTGTCGTGGAAACCCACCCGATCGCCAGGGGCGATGGCGATCTCGCGGTTGCAGGCGTGGCAGCGCATCGCCACACCCTCGGTGGGGAGACGAGGGGTGTCAAGGTTGTACTCTCGCGCGATGGGAGCGCGCGGAGGCGTGGACGCGGCGCACTCGCGCGCGGTCGATGGGTGGCGGTTCTGGTGGCGCGGCGACGCCGCGACGGGCATGGCCTTGGCGAAGGCGATGCTCGCCGCGGCGGGTGACCCGCGGCGCGCCATCAAGCGCGGGCGCCGCAAGAGTCTCTATGCCTTCGAGCACGCCGGTCGCGCCTACCTGGTCAAGGGGAACGAATACCCCGGCGGGTGGCGGGCCTGGCTGCGACGTTCGAAGGCGCGGCGCGAGTGGGCGCGGGCTTCGGCGGCCGCGGCGCGGGGGATCGAGACACCCCTGCCCGCCGCGATCGGGGAGGCCCGTAGCGCCACGGGTCGGCTGCGCCGTTGTCTTAGCGCGGTGGAGCGGATCGAGGGCGCTCGGGACCTCAGCGCCTACTGGGAGGAGACGCAGCCCGACTGGCGTGAGCAGCGGCGTCTGGCCACGGCGCTGGGCGCGCTCGGGGCGGAGATGCACCGCGCGGGCGTGCTGCAGCGCGACTTCGCTCCCAACAACGTGCTCGTGGTGCCCACCGACACCGGCACGCGTCTCGTGCCGATCGACTTCGAGCGGGTCGAGCTGCGCGAGTCGCTCGCGCGCCGCGAGGCCGCCGAGGCTCTGGCGAAGTTCTACCGCTACGCCTACGACGCGCCGCAGGGTCTTTGGTGGCGCGCCCTCCTCGGCTACTGCGACGGAGATCGTCGGGAGGCACGGGCGTGGGCGCGAAGCGTCAGCGCGGAGCTCCCGGCGATGTTTCGACGCGACCTCGAGCACCTGCGCCGCACCGCCGGCCGCGACAACCGACGCTTTCGCGTGTTGGCCGCCGGCGCGGG
>JANQRO010000230.1 GCA_028284525.1 Myxococcota bacterium
CTCTCGAACTCGACGCGGCTCTCCGACTTCAAGCCGGGGTCGTAGAGCTGCGCGGGCGCCGGAAGCCCGGGCACGTCGCCGCCGAGCGTGTCCTCGCCCGCCGCCTCGTTCTGGAGCGCGCGGCGCACCAAAGCGCGTTCCGAGCGCGGCGCGTAGAGCAGGCGCTGGTATTTGGGAACCGCCTCTTTGGGCGCGGCGGTCAAGACGGGCTCGCCCTCGTCCAGCACCAGGACGCGGTCACAGAGCTCGAGGATCAGGGTGGCGGAGTGGGAGACCAGGAGGATCGCGGCGCCGCGGGCGCGCATCTCCTCGAGTCGAGCGATGCACTTGCGGGAAAACGCCTCGTCGCCCACCGCCAGCACCTCGTCGATCACGATGAGGTCCGGTTCGAGGGAGACTGCCACGGCGAACGCGAGGCGCGCCCGCATTCCGCTCGAATACGATTTCGTGGGTCGCTCGAAGAAATCGCCGATGTCGGCGAAGCCGCGGATCCAATCGATACGCTCCGACAGCTCGGATTCGGGGAGGCCCAGCAGCGAGGCGCTCAGGACGGCGTTCTCGCGTCCGGTGAACTCTCCGTTGAAGCCGGCGCCGATGGTGAGCATCGGGGCGATGCGGCCCCGCACCGCGACCTCCCCCGTCGTCGCTCCGAGCGTTCCACAGATCAGCTTGAGCAGGGTCGACTTCCCCGACCCGTTGCGCCCGACGATCCCGACCGCCTCCCCAGAGGCCACGTCGAGGTCGACCCCGCGCAGCGCCCAGAAGACCGGCGGCTGCGCACCACGGCGGCCCCGCCAGAGCAGGTGTCGCAAACGAGCGCTGCGACTTTCGAAGATCGCGAACGACTTGCCGAGATCTCGGGCGCACACCAACGGATTCATCTCGGTGCTCATTACACGACGTCCGCCAGGTGTGGCTTCGCGCGCAGGTACCAGGCGAAGCCCGCCGCGGCCACCATCCACGACAGCCCCATCAGGACCACGAGGCTACCGAACTCGGGCGCCTCGCCCCGGAACAGGGCCCCGCGCCACATCTCGAGCACGGGTGACAGGGGGTTCGCGGCCGTGGCCAGCCGGAACTGCTCGGGCACTTGCGACACGCTGTAGAAGATCGGGCTCAGGAAGAGAAGCGCCATCGTCGCCACCTGGACGATGGGGCTCAGGTCCCGGAAGAAGGCTCCCAGGACCGAGAGGCCCCACACGATCCCGAGGGTCCCGAGGACCACGGGGAGCGCGACCGCGGGAAGCCACAGCCAGGTCGCCGGCGATCCGGTGCCGGTGACCGCGAGACAGAGGAGCAGGAGGGCCAGACCGATCAGGAGATCGAAGAGGCGCACGCCGACCTGCACCCACGCCAGGACCTCGGTGGGGAAGAGCATCTCCTTCACCAGCACCGCGTTCTGGACCACGAGCTGCGTCGCGGCGTTGGCCGAGGCCGCCACGAGGTTGTAGACGAGGAGCCCCGAGAACAGCATGAAGGCGAAGCCGGAATGCCCCTCCGATGCGAACCCCCAGCGGGCCTTGAACACCACCGAGAACACGAAGGTGTAGACCGCGAGGAGCAGGAGCGGGTGGAGCAGCGCCCAGGCAAACCCGAGCAGAGACGACCGGTACCGTGCGCTGATCTCTCGTCGGACCAGCCGGGCGATCAGGGGCCGGTGATGCCACGCCACCGCGAGAAAGCGCAGCGCCGCGCGCCGCTCGGTAGGAGCTCGGGGCTCCAACGCGACGGCCCGGCCCCCTCCACGGAGGGACCCGGGCCGATCGAGCTGCAAGGGTCGTCGCCGCTAGGGAACGAGGACGAACGTGCCACCGGCGTTGGGAATGTCCGCGCCGGTTCCCTTGACCTGGTCGCCGTTCTCGAACAGCGTGATGCTCACCGCGCCGGCCGACGCGCTGGCGACATCGCCGAGCCCGTCGTCGTCGAAGTCACCGGCGACCTCGGGCGTCCCGGTGAGTGCCAGCGTCGTCGGGCCGGTGATCGCCAAGCTGGCGTCCACCAGATGGATCCGGTTGCTCGTCATCCCGCCGTTCAGAGGCCCCACCGAGAAGATGTTGCCCCCGTTGACGCCGTCGGTATCGATCACGAAGGAGGGGACAAACGCGTTGCCACCCGTCGCGAAGAAGGTCTCGGTGCCCGTCGGAACGCCGTTGTTCAGCTCGAGGGCCTTCGCCGTGCCCTGCGCGGCGGCGTTCAGCACGAGGTCGACCTGCCCGTTGCCGGTGAGATCCGCGATTACCGCGATCACAAAGTCCGACCCGATCGAGAAGAACGTCGCGCCCTGGTCGACGCCGTCGACGCCGTTGCCTTCGTCGATCCGCACCTGGCCGCTCGAGGTCACCCAGAAGATGTCGTCGTCGCCGTCCGCGTCGACGTCCCCGGCGCCGGCCCAGCGAAACGAGCCGCCACCGAGAGCCACGAAGGCGGTCGTCCCCGCGTTCGGTCCCACGACGAACTCGACCTTGCCAAACCCGGCGATGCCGCCCGTGCCCTGGAACACCAGCTCCTTGAGCCCGTCGCCATCCACATCGGCCGAGCCGACGTATTCGAAGAGACCGCCACCGAGCCCCACGAAGAGCTCGTTGTCCACGGTCGTGCCGTCGCTGCTCAGCAGGCGAGCCCGAGCGAAGTTCGCCGCGGCTCCGGAGGCACCCTCGTCGATCAGCGCCGCCGAGCCGAGACGCTCGCAGTCGACCAGGTTCCAGTCCCCGCCGCCGTTGCCGTGAAAGGCGGAACTGGTGCTATCTCCCCCCGCAATCAGATTGACGCGGTTGGTCGACGTGCCGCGAAAGGCCAGGTCGTCGGTCAGATTCGAGTCGATGTTGCAGACCACCGGTTCGCCACCGCCCACCGGACCGGCCCACACCGTAGGGGCCGCCGCCAAGGCAATTGCCGCAACGGCCGCTACGAGGATGTGTTCAAACTTCAACAGCATGTTCCAGCCTCCTGCCGAGATCATCCCGGAGCCCTCTCCGGGTTCGCAAGGCGCTCGATGTACGTCGCCGTCGCGCCGTTGAAGGTAGCGAAAACTCTTGTTTCGCCCTGTCGCCGGTCCGTATTGAGACGTTTCCGCTACGGCAAATATTCCTCCGAATGTCTTGCATTCGTGGATTTAGCCCCCCTCCGGGGAACCGCGTCGCAGCGCGTCAACCAGACGGAGGTCGAGCTGGTTCATGGCCCGAAGTCGCTCGAGGTTTCTCGGCGACAGTGCAGCCGAGGTCGAGGAATCTGCAGAAACGTTGACGGATGCAGTACTTTCGGGCGCACTTGCCTCTTCGGGGAGGTGCAGGAGATCGCGCGCGACCACTCGGGTGAAGTGCTCCAGCTCCTCGGAGAATCCCACCGCGCAACGCCGCGCGTGGCGGAGAGCCGTCTCGAGGGACAGCGCGTCATCCGCAACCGGGGTCGCCGGATCTCCCCGGTGCGCGAAGTACTTCACAGAAACGTTGCGCAGCGTGTCGAGGAAGAAGCGATTCCGTGGTAGCTCGATGAACTCGTTCAGGTCGCGTACCCCCGAGCCCTCCCCGGTCCGCGACTCGTGGGCAATCTGGTGTTTGACATGGGAGAGACAGCGTTCCACGGGATCCCGCAACACCGTGACCACCCGTGTGCCGGCCGGCAACAGCTCGAGGACGTGGTAGGGGTAGTGGCCGGAGACCAGGTCGTAGCGGGACGAGCGGGTGGCACCCTCCGCCACGAAATCCGCGTAGCTCGGGTATTGGCGCGTGAAGGGCGCCGGCTCCCCCCCGCGGCGGCGGATCGAGCGCTCCAGAAAGAATCGGAAACTGGTACCCGCCGTCTTGGGAATGTGCATAAAGAACAGCAAGATACGGCTCCTGGGCGGCGTTGCTCGCACGGAAAGTCGTAGCCTACCCTCGGCCCGGGCGGCGGCTCCGCCGAATTCCTCCGAACCCAGCATTGTCTTGCAGGCACTCTGATGGGTGCCCCACCCGGATTCTCGAGTGAACACCACGCCGGATACAGCGCATCAGGTGATCGTGGTTGCGGGCATGCACCGCTCCGGGACGTCTGCGCTCGCTGGGGTCCTGCATCGCCTCGGCGCGGCGCTCCCAGCCACCCTGATGGACGACTCCGCGGCCAACCCGCGCGGCTTCTTCGAATCCCAGGCGATCGTCGACCTGCACGAGGCGTACTTCGACGCCCTGGGGGTCCGGTGGAACGACGTGGGATTGCTGCCCCGGGGTGCCCAGGGCGAAGAGCCCGCGGGTTCGGAGACACCCTGGGCGCGGTCGTGGATCGATCGCTTCGCGCAGACCTATACGCAGGAGTTCGCCGACGCCTCCCCGGTGGTCTTCAAGGACCCGCGGGTGTGTCGCCTGATTCCGGTGTGGGAGGCGGCCTGGGCGCGGCTCGACCGAGCGGTCGAGCCCGTCTACGCGATCACCGTGCGGCATCCCCTCGAGGTCGCCGCTTCGCTCGCACGGGCCTACGACATGCCCACCGAGCGATCCTTGCTCTTGTGGCTCGACCATGTCCTCCACGCGGAGCGCGCGACGCGGGATCGCCCGCGCTGCTTCGTGGCCTACGAGGATCTCGTCTACGACTGGCGATCCGCGATCGCGCGATTCGACCGCGCGGTGGGGACGGACCTCGGTCTGCGCGCCGACGAGGCCGCCGACGCCATCGAGGCCTTCCTCTCCGCGGACCTGCGCAACGAGCACCGCAGCGCCGAGGAGCTCGACGGGCGCCCCGAGATCCCGAGCGCGGTGAGAGCGGTCTATCGCTGGAGCCTCCGCGCCGCGCGTGACGAGGCGTCGAACCCGGAGACCCTGGACCCCTTGCGGGAGGCGATGGAGGAGGCCCAGCGCGCGTTCTCCCCCTTGCTGCGAGCCGAGGAGCGCAGCGCGACCGAGTGGATGGAGCGCAGCGAAGAAGCCCTGCGACACATCGAGGTCCTCCGCGACCGGCTCGAGACCCTCCAGCGCAGCCACCAGGAGGTGTCGTCGCGCCTGATCGACCGGGACGCCGAGCTCCGCCGCTCCGCGGAATGGGTGCGTCAGGTCCTCGCGTGGGGTGCGCGTCTGCGCGCCGACGAAGCGCCGCCCGGAAAATTGATGGAGCCCCTGTTCCAGGTCCTCGCGGCAGCCGACCCGGCGGAGATCCCCGAGTTCGCCGGGGCCGGCCTGCGGTGGATCGACGGGGTCTACGAGATCAAGCGTCTCGCGGCGATCGTGGAGGAGCGCGACCGCGAGCTCGCGGCCCGGGCCGAGACGCAGAAGACACAG
>JANQRO010000281.1 GCA_028284525.1 Myxococcota bacterium
ACGGCGTCTCGTCCCGGGTCATGGACGCGGGTCACGGGTCTCCGCGCGGCGATGGAGGTCGACGACAAAATCGACGAACGGCGTCGACCCAAAACCCGAATGCGCGAGACACCGCGCGCGTTTCCCGATCCGCTCCGCCCGTTCTGGATCTCGAAGCACGGAGACGATCCCACGCGCGAGTGCTTCCGGCGTCGCGTCGACCAGAATCGCACAGTCATCGTCCAGCACACTTCGGTGGCTCGGCGTGTCGATCGCGACGATCGGCTTTCCGGCCGCCATGTAGTCGAAGATCTTGAGCGGCAGGTTTGCCCCTTCGTGCCGGGGCGAGACGACGACATCCGCCATCGCCAGGTATTTCGGGATCTGTTCTCTTGGTTGACGGGGGACGACACGCACGTCGTTACCGACGGAGGCTCGCGAGAGGGCCCGTTCCAAGGGTCTGGAGGTATGGCCGGTCGCCCCTACGAGGACAAACACGGTATCCGGGAGTTCCCGTTTCACGAGTGGAATCGAATCCACCAGCGTAGGGAGTCCCTGGTAGCCTTCGAAGGTACCGCAGTACACCACGATCCGTGTCGTGGGGCCGATCCGGAGCTGCTTGCGAAGCAGATCGACCTCCTCGGGAAACACCTCCACATCGTGCCCGGCGTACCGCCACTCGCACACGGGTCGCTGCGGCTCGATCCGCCGCACGTAGTCGGCGAGGCCGGTGCTGCAGACGACAAGGTCGACGTTTCGAAGCAACCAACGCTCGCACGCGCGGAGCATCCGTTGCGCGAAACGGCCCCTGAACACCGGCATCAGACTCAGCTGCTCCGGCAAAGAAGACTGCATGTCGTAGATCAGCGGGATCGGATCACGCCGTCTGAGGACCGCTGCGAGAAAAGTCGCTTCCTCGACTGCGTGGATGCAGGAGTATCGTGTCGTCCGCAGCCGTCGCCGCAGCGGAAGCACCATGAACGCGTCGAGGAGTAGCTTTCTCAGCGAGAACCCGATGGGAACACTTCGGATTCCGAACGGGTTCGGGATGCGAAACGTTCGAAGCCCCGCGAGGTCGACGGGCTCTCCGATCGGGTAGGTGAGAAGGTCGACGCTGATTTCGCGTTCGCTGAGGACGTTGAGCACTTCCCGCACGGCGATCGGTGTCCCACGATCTTCGTAGAACGGCTCCGGCGCGACGACCAAGACGCGCTCGACGGACTCGTCCGCCCGCCCCGTCGGCTTCGGCGTGGCCCCGGCCGCGGTTACGTCACGCGCTGTCATTTCAGCCGCAGCCGCCTAGGCATCAGGGCGGATCTTCGCTTCTTTGTCCGTTGCAGATCGAGTTGGCCGAACACGAATAATGGCGCATTCGACCCTCCCGCGCAGTGGGATCGGGGGGCTGACCCCACGCTAGGCTCACCCGAGGGCGGGTCGGGCGTGGCCCGGTCGCGCCCAAACGGAGTTTTGGAACCGATTGGACCCGGTGGCTTCGGCGATGCACTCCGAGGAAAGCGCCCGTAGCATGGCGACGATGGCAGCCCGGTGGGCCGTCTCGACGGAGATTGCGATGTTGCGCTCCTGTTGCGGGTCGCTGCTCGGCGTGCCGTCGGGCCACAGCGGAAAGGCCGGGGTCCCATCGCGAAAAAGCCTGTGGAACGGCTCGGGGATACACCCAACGGTGCGTCGCCGTTGCTGCGGGCCCGCGGAGCGGTGAAAGAGGTCGCGATCCTCCGAGCCCTCTGGCCGCATCTTCGACGATGGCCCAGATGGATCGCTCTCATGGTCGGGATCGGGCTCATCCAGACCCTCAGCGAAGGAGTGGGTGTCGCGCTGGTGATCCCGTTCTTCTATTCGGTCGGCCAGGGCGGGTTCGGGGAGAGCTTTCGAGAAGGCGCACCCGAGTTCATCGTCCGCATCGTCGACGCCGCTCCCTTCCTTCAGAATCCCTCGCATCTGGTGCTGGCCATCCTCGGCTTGCTCCTCCTCAAGAACGTTCTGTCCTATCTCGGCGGCGTCGCTTATGGCTGGCTCGACGCCTGGATGGGACACGAGCTGCGATTGCGCGTCGTGGAGCGGCTTCTCGTGGTGGACCTCAGCGTCTTGGAGTCGTCGGAGATCGGAAAGCTCGATCATCTGGTCGAGACCCACACCTACGAGGTGATGGAAGCGGTCCACGAAGTCGTCGGCGCGCTGACGACGATCGTCGCGTTGTCCGTCTTCACTACGATCTTGTGGTTGATTTCTCCCCCCCTGACTCTGCTCGTTGGTTTCTGTTTCGCGATGATCTCGATCCTGCTGCGTTGGGTGGGCCGGGGGGCCGACGTGATCTCGGCCCGAGGGGCCGATGCCGAAGAAGAACTCAGCCAGCGTACATTCGAACTACTCCGAGGGATGCCTCTCGTCCGTGCCTTTGGCGCCGAGGAAGAGGAGCGGCAACGCTACGAGCAGGCGTCGAGACGCACGGTCGCACTCAACTTGCGATTCGACCGCCGATCCGAAGCCATCGAACCCCTGACCGAGGTTCTCGTTGCGGGGATTCTGATCGGGATTCTATTCACGGCGATCGCGACGCCGGCGGCGTTGCCATCGATCATTGCGTTCGTTCTGATCCTCTACCGAACCTACCCGCACGTTCTCGCGCTCGACAACGCGCGTCTGTCCCTGGTTGCGTGTGGGCCCGCGGTCGACCGTGTCAACGCGCTCTTTGCCCCGGAGACCAAGATCGCGTCGGATCACGGGACCGAGCCCTTCACACCAATCGACTCGGGAATCCGGTTCGACGACGTGCGGTATCGCTACGGCAGCAGCGGGCCATGGGTGCTCAATGGCGTGTCGTTCCAGATCGATGCCGGATCGACCACCGCGCTCGTGGGTCCGTCCGGCGCCGGAAAATCGACGGTCGTGCGTCTTCTGATCCGATACGCGGAACCGACCTCTGGCCGGATTCTCGTCGACGACACCCCGATCGATCAAATCGAGCTGGAGTCACTTCGGTCGGGGGTGGCTTTGGTCTCGCAGGAATCCCACGTGTTCGACCGGTCGATCCTGGAGAACATCGAATACGGCCGAATCGGTGCGTCGGAAGCGGAGATTCGAGAAGCGGCGCGCCGATCCCACGCCCTGGAATTCATCGAAACGCTCCCCGACGGAATCCACACGAGGGTGGGGGATGCGGGAGCCCGTCTCTCTGGGGGCCAGCGTCAACGGATCGCGCTCGCCCGTGCGATCTTGCGCAAGCCGCAGGTTCTCGTGCTCGACGAAGCCACCAGCGCGCTCGACGCCACCTCGGAACGAATCGTTCAAGACTCGCTGGCGCTGTTGGGGTCCGATTGCACCGTCCTGATCATCGCGCACCGACTCTCGACGATCCGAGCCGCGGACAAGATCGTCGTGCTGGATCGTGGGCGTGTGGTCGAGGCGGGCGAAGCCTCTGCGCTGTTGGCCAACGGCGGCCTCTTCGCACGGCTGTGGGAACTGCAGACCTGGGCGCACCCGAGCGGGACCGTCCGAACGCCCCGGTGACGCTATGCTGATGGTCGCGTTGGAATCTCTTCTCTCGGCTCGCAGCACCACAGGGCGACTCGGCTGTTCTCGGCGGAGTTGTGTCGCATGAGGGTTTCCTTCGTCATCGCGGTCCGAGACGGTGCGGGGACAATCGCGGAGACGCTCGCTTCCCTCGAGAGACAGACCGTGGGCGATTGGGAAGTCGTGGTCGTGGACGACGGGTCGACGGACACCACCTCGTCGATCGTGACGGAGTTCGCGGCACGGGACACTCGATTTCGGCTGCTACGCACGCCGACCTCGCTGGGTGTCAGTGCGGCGCGAAATCTCGGCATCGCCAATGCCGAGGCCGAATGGCTGGTGTTTCTGGATTCAGACGATTGGATCGCCGAGACCTATCTCGAGCGGATGACCCGTCCGCTGCGACGAGACACCACGCTCGATGCGGTTTATTGCGGTTGGACCTTTGTTACGTCGGACGGATTCCAGGTGTTTGGCTCACAGGGCGATGTGACCGGGGATCTCTTTGCGCTCCACGCGACGAGTTGTCCCTACGCGATCCACGCCTACCTGGTCCGCAAATCGCTGGTCGCCGAGGTGGGCGCCTTCGACGCCTCCCTGGTCGTCTGCGAGGACTGGGACCTCTGGCAGCGCTTCAGCCGCGCCGGCGCTCGCTTTGCGCCCGTACCCGCCGTGCTCGCCTACTATCGGATTCGCGGAGGCTCGGCGTCTACGGACGGCCTCCAGATGCTCCGCGACGGTCTCCGCGTCCTCGATCGGGGGTTCTCCGGAGACCCTCGCGTTCCTTCGCCCCACCCGGTGCACCCGGAAGGGCTTTCGCGCGCGGACTGGAACTCGGAGAAACTGTTCCTACTCGCTTCCACAGCGGGCCTCGTGGTCGGCGCGGGGAACGACGCGAGGCCGTTGATCTCGATCGTCGGCGATCTCCCGGTGCGCGCGACCCGCCCGGGTTGGATCGCGGATTGCGTCGCACAAGGCGCGATGTTGAGCGCTGCCCGCCCCCTCGCGGAGTGGAGCCAGGCGTGGGATCGGTGCGAGCCTCGAGCGGCAGAGTTTCTCGAGGCGCTCGGAACGCATCTCGCGTCGCCAACCCTGGCTGCGCGGACCCTCGGCGCGTGCCGCGAGAGAATCGCACGCTACCGCGCGCCTCTGGGCCTGTTCGCGAAAGCGCGGTCGGCGGTTGCGGATATCCAGCTGAAGCGACTCCACCTTCGCGAAGGGCTGACCCGAGTGGCGCAAGACGGCGTGGCCAGAATCAGAACGGAGGTCGGAAGCGCGCTGCGCTTGGCGCCCCAGGTCGATCTTCCGCTGAGGCGCTGGGTCGCGAAGCGAACCAAGCACGAGGACGCTGGGTTCTTCGAGGAGCTCTTCGAGACGGGCGAAGATCCGTGGCAGTACACCAATTCCTACGAAGAACAGAAATACCGAGAGACCCTCGAACTACTGGGTGACCGTCGGCCGCAGTCCGCTCTCGAGTTGGCGTGCGCCGAGGGGCACTTCACGGTTCAACTCGCGTCTCGGGTCGGTGCTCTCTTGGCCACGGACATCTCCGAGCGCGCGCTCGAACGCGCCGCGACGCGCTGTGCCGAGCACGACCACGTCTCGTTTCGGCGTCTCGATTTCATGAACGAAGAGCTTCCAGACACCTACGATCTGATCGTCTGCTCCGAGGTTCTGTATTTCGCGAATTCGGTCGCGGCCCTGCGCAAGATCGCGAAGCGGTTGGTCTCTGCGCTTCGACCCGGCGGAACGCTGTTGATGGCCCACGGGAAGGTGGTCTGGGAACACCCGGAGAGCGTCGGGTTCGGCTGGTCGCATCGCTTTGGCGCGACCACGATCGGAACCGTATTCGCCGAGCAGCCGGGACTTTGTTTCGAGGAAGAAATCGAGACGGATCTCTATCGCGTGCAGCGGTTTGTCCGCGTCGCCGTGGAAACCAAGATGCCGAGCGCCGTATCGCGCCAGAAACGACCCCTTCCGGCCCCGCTCCCCGACCTCGTCGAGTCGCAGGTTCTGTGGTCGGGAATGGGCGATGACCTTCGCGTGCTGACGTACCACCGGGTTTCCGAGACGGGGCCGGACGAGCTGGCTCCCTGGTGTGTCAGCCCGCGCGCACTCGCCGAGCAGCTGTCGTGGCTTCGCGATTCGGGCTACCGGGGCGTCACGATGGAAGAGTGGATCGGGTGGCGGGACCGGGGAGAGCCGATCCCTCCGAACGGCGTGCACCTGAGCTTTGACGACGGATATCTCGACTTCTACACGAACGCCTGGCCGATTCTCCGCGAGTTCGGGTTCCCGGTGACCGTATTCCTCGTCTCTGGTGAGGTCGGCGGTGTCAACCGTTGGGACCGCGAGTTTGGTGCGGAGCTTCCACTCATGACGTGGAGACAAATTCGGGAGCTGCAACGTGAGGGAGTGGTCTTCGGATCACACACGGTCTCTCACGTGGATCTCAACACGACGAGCCTCCGTGCCGCATCCCGCGAGCTGAACCACTCCAAGTGGAGCCTGGAACAAGAGCTCGGTTGTCCGGTCGACGGACTGGCGTACCCCTACGGCGAATCGTCGGCTCGCTTGCACTACCTGGCTGCGCGAGCCGGGTACCGCTATGGCTTCACCTGCGCGGAGCGCAGGGTCGAGCTGGACGATTCGCTTCTCGCGCTTCCGCGCATCGAAGTCGGAGGTGGCGAAGACCTCGCGACCTTCGCGGAGAAGTTCCGACTCGATCCGTAGCGGGTGAGGCCTGGCTCCCGCAGGGCGTGTGCCGCTCCGCGCGGGGGCCGCCCGGTCGCCGCGCGCGAGCCGTATCGGTGTGCCGCGCGTCCGGGGTCGCGCTGTTGCGCTGGACCGTCTAGGCCGCGGCGGGGTCGAACTCGGCGAGCGCGCGGCGCAGCTCCGCGCGGTATTCGGCGACGCGTTCGAGCTTCAGCTCTTCGTAGCCACGCACGTGGTCGGGGAGTTCGGCGATCCGCACCGCTTCGTCCAGGCTGTCGGGGGAGAGCCGGTCGAGGAGCTCGTCGAGCGCCGCCCGGTACTCCCCCGGGAGCGCCCGCTCCGTGCGGCGCACCGCCGTATAGCCGAAGAGGTCGAAGGGGGTGCCGCGCAGCGTCTTGCCCCGGGCCAGCAGCCGCACCCAGGGCGTAGCCCAGGTGCCGAGACCGATCTTGCCGCGCAGACCCAGGGCCCGGAGCAGCGGTGGGTGGAGCTGCCAGGAGATCCGCGCGCGGCCACCGGCGACCACAGCGCGGGCCTCGGCGGCGGCGTCCGGGTCGGTGAGGAGCCGCGCCACCTCGTACTCGTCCTTGTAGGCGACGAGCCGGAAGAGTTGCGCCGCGACCGCGGCCGTCAGCCGATGGCTGTCGCGGTCGATCTTGCGCTCCGCCGCGGCGACCCGGCCCACGGTCTCGAGATAGGCGGAGGCGGTGGCGGCGCTCTGCCACGCGATCAGCTCGCCGGCAAAGCGGGTCAGCGTCGCGGCGAGGGCGGCGTCGCCGCCACTCGCCGTCGCGACGGCGTCGGCCAGCGGGGTGGGCAGCGTCGGCGCCGCGTCTCGCGGCGTCCGCGCGGCCTGGGGGCGCGCCCGCTCGAGTCGCGCCGGGTCGGCCACCGCGCAGCGGCCCCAGCGGAAGGCCGCCGTGTTGAGGTCGACCGCCACCCCGTTGAGCGCGATGGCCTCTTCGATCGCCCCCGGAGCGATCGGAAGACAGCCCGCCTGCACCGCCATCCCGACGACGAAGAGGTTGGCGGTCGTGGCGGAGCCAAAGAGGTCGGTGGTGACCGCCCCCGCGTCGGCCCAGTGCTGGACGTCGGCGCGGGTCACTCCGGCGATCCGCGCCGCGAGGTCGCCGGCGGGCGGAAGCCCGACCCGCGGGTGGGTGATCATCTCGCCGGTGGGTGTGCCGCTGGTCGATCCGACGACCGTCGTGCGCTCCCGGGTCGCGGTGAGAAGCCCCGCCGGCGAGGCGGCGACCAGCTGGTCGAAGGCCAGGAGCAGGTCGGCCTGGCCCTCCCCGAGCCGGTTGGTCGCGGTGGGCGCCGAGCGGGAAAGCCGCACGTCGCTCACCACGGGCCCCGCTTTCTGGGAGAGCCCGATCTGGTCGAGGCCGCGCACGTGGTAGCCGCCGATCATCGCGGCGGTCCCGAGCACCTGGGCCACCGTGACCACCCCGGTTCCCCCGATTCCGGTGATGCGCAGGGCGTAGTCGTCGGCGGGCACGACGAGGGTCGGCTCCGGGAGGTCGTCGGGCGCCGCGGGCACCGGGGGACGGTCCGGCGTCGTGCCGCGGGGTCCGCGGATCCGCTCGATCCATCGCCCCAGGACCCCGCTGCGGGCCTCGGTCACCGTCATGAACGACGGGCAGTCGCCCTCGAGACAGGAGTAGTCGAGGTTGCAGGTGGTCTGGTCGATCCGGGTCTTGCGGCCGAAGGGCGTGTCCCGCGGCTGTACCGAGAGACAGTTCGAGACCTGGCCACAGTCGCCGCAGCCCTCGCAGACGCGGTGGTTGATGACGACCCGTCGCGGCGGGGTGGGCACCCGCCCGCGTTTGCGGTCGCGACGCGCCTCGGCGGCGCAACGCTGGTCGTGGATCAACACCGTCACCCCGGGCACGGCGGCGAGCCGCTCCTGCGCTTCGAGCAGCCGCTCGCGGCCCCACACCTCGACGCCCTCCGGGAGCGCCACGCCGCGGTAGCGCTCGACCTCGTCGGTGGTGACCAGCACCCGCGCCACCCCCTGCCGGAGCAGGACGCGCGCCACGTCGGGGACGCCGAGCTGGCCCTGCGGATCCTGCCCCCCGGTCATCGCGACGGTTCCGTTGTAGAGGAGCTTGTAGGTGACGTTCACCCCGGCGGCGACCGAGGCCTGTACCGCGAGCTGGCCGCTGTGAAAGAAGGTGCCGTCGCCCAGGTTCTGCACGAAGTGGTCGCGTTCGACGAACTCGGACATCCCCACCCACTGGGCGCCCTCGCTCCCCATACAGGTGACCCCGGCGATGTTTCCGACACGCTCGGGATCCATCAACAGCGCCATCGTGTGGCAACCGATCCCGGCGCCGACGAGTGCGTCGTCGGGGGCCTCGGTGCTGCGGTTGTGGGGGCACCCCGAGCAGTAGAAGGGTGTGCGCGACACCGCGAGGGGGAGGAGCTCGCCGCCCGCGGCGGGACGCGTCGGCGCCAGACGCTCGCCGGGAAGCACCTGCTCCAGACGCTTGCGCAGGATCGGGACGATCGCGTCGGCAAAGAGCCCGCCCCAGCCCGGCAGCAGCGGCGCGCCGTGCTCGTCCTCCTTCCCGACCACCGCGGGGCGCTCGGGGAGGGCGTAGAGCGCGTCCTTGATCAGCGACTCCATGTTGGGCTGCTTCTCTTCGATCACGAAGACCTCGCGCAGCCCGCGGGCGAAGCGGCGCATCGTCACGGGATGGAAGGGAAGGGGCATCCCCATCTTGATCATGCGGATCCCGCAGGCGGCGATCGCCTCGTCGCTGGCGAGCCCCAGCCGGGAGAGCGCCTCGCGCACCTCGCGGTAGGTGATCCCCGACGCGACGATGCCGATCCACGCGTCGGCGGGGTCGACGGTGGTGCGGTTCAGCCGGTTCATCGAGGCGTAGCGGGTGGCGAGCTCGTAGCGGATCTCGACGATGTCGCGCTCGAGCTCGAGGGTGTGGGGTGTGAGCAGCCGCCCGTCGGGCGCGTGACGATAGGGCCCGTCGTCGAGCTCGGGGATCTGCGGCGCGAAGCGTTCCGGGTGGAGCTCGACGCTGGCGGTGGCGTCGGCGACGTCGGCCACGATCTTGAGCGCCGACCACAGCCCGGTGG
This sequence comes from Myxococcota bacterium, assembly GCA_028284525.1. Lineage (GTDB taxonomy): Bacteria > Myxococcota_A > UBA9160 > UBA9160 > PR03 > JANQRO01. The sequence continues at coordinate 9,322 of JANQRO010000281.1, forward strand.
TGCGCGAGAGCGCGATGGCGTGACGCCCGAGCTCGAGGGCTTCGGCCGGGTCGCCCGGGTAGAGCACCGGGACGTGCATGTCGGCGAGGAGCCCGGCCGCCGAGGACGGCACGGTCGAGCTCTTGGCGGTGGGATCGTCGCCGACGAGCGCGACCGCACCCCCGTGCATCGAGGTTCCGGCGTAGACGGCGTGGCGCAGGGCATCGGCGGCGCGGTCGACGCCGGGTGACTTCCCGTACCAGATGCCGACGATGCCGTCGTAGCGACAGTCGGGCTGGGCCGCGGCGAGCTGTGAGCCCATCACGGCGCTCGCGGCGAGCTCCTCGTTGAGCCCAGGCCGACACACGATGGGGAGCGCGGAGACCAACGCGGCGGCGGAGGCCACCGTGCGGTCGTACCCGCCCAGCGGCGAGCCCGGGTAGCCGGAGACGAACGCCGCCGTGTTGCGGCCCGCGCGTCGGTCGGCGCGCAACTGCTCGATCGGCAGTCGCGCCAAGGCCTGGATGCCGGTGAGGAAGACCGTGCCGGTGTCGGCGAGATAGCGGTCGTCGAGCTGGTACCGATCGGGATTGCGCACCGTGCCCCCCCTTCCGTCGCCGGCATCGCCACGAGGGCTACCGGGGGGGATCGGGCGCGACGACAGGACCCGAGTATACCGAACCCCCCAGCCAGGCCGGCCTCTGCGTTATCGGCGAACCCCGCGGAACCCCTTAGAAAACGGCAGCGCCCCCGCCCCATCCCCGCTCCGGGGCGCGCTGGACCAACGCCGCGCGAATCGGCACAGTCGGGTCGGCGGATCGAGGGTTCCGCCGCGGAGAGGTGGCCGAGCGGTTGAAGGCAGCGGTCTTGAAAACCGCCAGGCGCGAGAGCGCCTCGTGGGTTCGAATCCCACCCTCTCCGCCAATCCTTTGCAGCGCGTGTTCCGCGCAAGGTCGAGGGACGAGACCGCGAGCCATGCCGACGAGGGAGAGAGCGCCGCGATGAGCGCGCCGCAGGTGATGCTCACGGGGGGCGTCGGGGAGGCGCCGACGCGTGTGCCGGTGGGCTCGGGGGTGGCGTGTCTGTTCTCCGCACGCAGCCCCGATCGCGAGAGCGACAACGAGGACGCGGCGAGCGTCGTGGCGACCGGCCCCGAGCGCGGGCTCCTCGCCGTGGCCGACGGAGCCGG
>JANQRO010000374.1 GCA_028284525.1 Myxococcota bacterium
GAGCTCGGGAGCGACATCGGCGGCTCGATCCGCGGGCCCTCCTCCGCCTGCGGGGTGACGGGGCACAAGCCGAGCTACGGGATCATCCCGGCGATCGGCCAGATCCCCGGCCCCCCGGGCACCCTCACCCAGGCCGACCTGGCCGTCGCCGGCCCGATGGCGCGCAACGTCGACGACCTCGAGATGGGGCTCGCGCTGATGGCCGGGGCCGACGATTGGCACGCGCCGGCGTGGCGTCTCAGCTTGCCGCCGCCGCGGCACCGCAAGGTGGAGGAGTTCCGCGTCGCGGTGTGGATCCGCGAGGACTTCGTGCCGATCGACCGGGAGGTGGAGCGGCTGCTCCTCGGCGCCGCCGACGCGCTGAAGCGCGCCGGCGCCCGGGTCGACTACGAGGCGCGCCCCGACTTCAGCTTCGAATACGCGGTGGGGGTCTACGACCAGCTTCTCGGCGCCGCGCTCTCCGGTGGCTTCAGCCGCAAAGAGATCGAGGCCTTCGCGGCCAAGGCAGAAGCCGCCGACGCCAGCCACGCCCTGGGCGCGCGCTACGCCTCCCAGCGTCACCGCGACTGGCTCTCGGCGAACGAACGCCGTCTCCAGATGCGACGCAAGTGGCACGAGTTCTTCCAGGACTGGGACGCGGTGCTGATGCCGTGTCTGCCGACCACGGCGATTCCCCACGACCCCAGCCAGCCGATCAGCGCGCGGACGATCCAGGTCAACGGCGAGACGCGGCCCTACAACGACCAGCTCCGCTGGATGGGTCCGGCCGGGGTCACCTACCTCCCGGCCACCGTGGTGCCGGTGGGCGTGGCCGACGACGGGCTCCCGGTGGGCGTCCAGATCGCGGGGCCCTTCCTCGAGGACCGCACCACCCTCGCGCTCGCGCGGCATCTCGAGGCGATCCACGGGGGCTTCCAACGACCCCCGGGATACTAGGCCCAGCGACGTCGGCTAGCGGCGTTTGCCCATGTAGCCGAAGAGCGTTCCCGCGACACGCCGGATCTGGATCTCCTCGGATCCCTCGGTGATCCGGTAGCGGCGGTGGTGACGGTAGATGTGCTCGAAGGGCTTGTGCCGGGTGTAGCCGACGCCGCCGTGCACCTGGATCGCCCGGTCGGCGGCCTCGCACACCAGCCGGTTCGCCCGGTAGTTGGCCATCGACACCATGTGGCTCACCTGCATGTGGTGTTGCTGGTCGAGGTGCCACGCCGTCTTGTAGACGAGGCCGCGCACCATCTCACACTCGGTGTGGAGCTCGGCCAGCGGGAACTGGATCGCCTGACGGCTCGAGAGCGGCTCGCCCCAGGTATGACGCTCCTGGGCGTAGGCCACGCTCTCGTCGATACAGAACTGCGCCGCGCCCACTCCGGAGGCCGCCTGACGGATGCGGTTCTCGTGGACGAAGTGTTGGGCCAGGGTCAGACCTTCGCCTTCCTCGTGCACCAGGGCGCTGTGGGGCACACACACGTCGGTCATCCGCACCTCGGCGTGGTCCGTGGGCATGTTGAAGGTCCAGTGCATGAAGGGCACTTCGAAACCCGGGGCGTCCGTGGGCACCAGGAAGGCGCTGATGCCCTTGGGCCGACCCGGCTCGCCACCGGTGCGCGCAAAGACCAGGTCGTGGGTCGCGTTGTGGAGGCCCGAGTTGAACCGTTTCTCGCCGTTGATCACCCAGGTGTCGCCGTCGCGTACCGCGGTGGTTTCGAGCCAGGTGGCGTCGCTCCCGTGACCCGGCTCGGTGAGCCCGAAGCCGATCCGGGTCTCCCCGGTGATCATCCCCTCGATCAGCTCCTTCTGCTCCGGTGTCCCGAAGTCGTGGAGCATCAGGACGATCGGAAAGTTCCCGACGACCGACGACTCGTTCTGCAGGTCGTTGTGGAGCCCGAGACCCTTGGCGGCGAGGTGCTCGCGGATCATCGCCATCGCCAGGTTCGATCCGTCCTGTCCGCCGAGGGCCTTCGGCAACCCGTAGCGCAGGTGCCCCGCGGCGTCGGCGCGCCGCTTCATCTCCCGGAGCACCTCCTCCCAGGCCTCGCTCGGCTGTCCGTCGTTCTCCCAGTCGGTGCGCGCCCACTCGCGACGGTGGTCGAAGTACTGGATGTGTTCGCGCTCGAGGGGCTTGATCTCGCGCTCGATGAACGCGTCGAGCTCTTCGAGCTTCGCCTCGATCTCCTCCGGGACGACGAACTCCATCGCGTCGCTAGGCCGGCGTGTAGCGCAAGAGGACCCGGTCGCCGCTGGCGAAGCCGTCTCGCATCTTGTCGCGCCAGCTGTCGAACGAACCCTTGTACTTGGTCTCGAAGACCGCGAGGAGACGGTCGTTGGCCGCGGCGTCGGTCACCCGTTCGACGTTCGCGTCGAAGTGGGGGGCGCTGCGGAAGGCCTCGTTGTTCGAGACCAGCCCCTTCCAGCGACCGTGGTCGCCGACCCAGACGCGGGCCCGGGTGAGCCCCAGGCCAACGGCGCGCGCCTTCCAGGCGCCAGCGGTGGTGTTGAGGTAGACGGCGCCGTCGATCCACGCGTACCACACCTCTCCGTGACACTTGCTCTCCTCGCCGTCGCTCTTGAGCGGCGAGACGTAGACGAAGGGGCTGCCGTCGAGGAGCTTCAGCGTGTCGGAGGAGAGCCCGTTCGCGTGCTCGTGGTGCGCAGCCCGCAAGCCCTGCGGCCACAACAGCCACGCGGCGCCCGCCGCGATGAAGGTGCGCCGATCGATTCCCCGGCTAGATCCCCGATCCATCGCTTTCCTCTCCGACGTGTAGCCCGCACTCGCGGGTGCTCTCGTGCTCCCACCACCAGCGTCCGGCGCGCAGGTCGTCGCCGGGCTGGATCGCCCGAGAGCAGGGCTCGCATCCGACGGAAGGATACCCCGATTTGTGGAGTCGATTGGTGGGAACGCCGTGATCGCGGACATAGCGCCAGACCTGGTCGTGGCTCCACTCCGCGAGGGGGTTGAACTTCACGAGGTCCCCGTGGAGGGCGTCGACCTCGACCTTGGCCGCGTCGCGGCGGGTACTGCTCTGCTCGCGACGCAGCCCCGAGACCCAGGCGTCCACCTCGGCGCCCGCGAAGTAACGCCGCAGCGGCTCGACCTTGCGCACCGCGCAGCAGCGGCGGCGCAGCTCCACCGACTCGTAGAAGAGGTTCTGTCCGTGGCTGCGCACCATCTCCTGGACGGCGTCCGGCTCGGGGCACACCACCTCGACGGCCTTGCCGTAGCGATCGCGCACCCGATCGATCAGGTCGTGGGTCGCTTGGGGGAGACGTCCGGTGTCCAGCACGAAGACGCGCGCGTCGGGCTCGATGCGTTGCATCATGTCGAGGAGCACCAGCCCTTCGGGCGCGCCGAAGGAGCAGGAGAGCACCAGGCGCGGGTGGAAGCGCTCGATCGCGAAGGCGAGGAGCGCCTCGGCGTCGAGGGCGTCGAAGACGCCGGCCTCGATCTCGTGGGCGAGGTGCTGAGCGGGGGAGACGCCGGGGAGGGAAGCGACACGGGTCATGACCCAAATCTTGATCAGCCGAGTGCCATTTTCAATATCTATTTCCGATCAGTTGACTCGTCTTTCCAAACGCGCAGGTCTGCACCGGTTTCCAGCGCGGCGGCGCGCTCCGCGAGGGTTCTCCCCGCGACGACCCGATCCCCGATCAGCTCCGCCAGCGGGACCAGGACGAAGGCCCGCTCGATCATCCGGGGATGGGGCACACTGAGGTCCGGCTCGTCGATGGCTTCGTCGCCGTAGAGCAGGAGATCGAGGTCGAGGGTCCGCGGCCCCCAACGCCCTCGGCGCACACGACCGGCACGCGCTTCGATGGCGAGGAGTGCGTCGAGGAGGGCCCGCGCGCTGAGCGTGGTGTCGAGCTCGGCGACGGCGTTCAGGTAGGGCTCCTGGGGGCCCGGACCGACCGGCGCGGTCTCGTAGATCCGGGAGCGTCGCCGCAACACGGTGCCGGGCAATGCGTCGAGCTCGCTCCAGGCGGTCGCCACGTGCGCGTCCCGGTCGCCCAGGTTGCTGCCGATCGCAACGTAGGCCGCGATCACGTCGGGCCCGCCGCGGGCCGCAACGCCTCTGCGTCGGGCTCCTCCTCCCGGGTGATGCGCTCGAGACGGAAGGACGGGAGCGACGCACCCTCCGCCTGGCGAACCGGGCAGTCGGGGAGCGCACACGTGCCGCAGTGTCGCGGGCGACACGGGTCGAAGTGCACGATCGCTTCACCGGCGCTCTCGGCACCGCCGACGATCGCGGCCTCCACCTCGTCCCCCACCTCGTGGAGGCGGTCGGCGTGGTAGAAGCGCGGAACCACCAGGTGGAGGTCGGCGTGGAGGAAGTTTCCCGAGCGCCACACCCGCAGGCTGTGGACGTCGATCCACCAGGGGCGGCGACTCGCGTCGAGGGCCCCCGCGATCCGGCGGAGCCGCGGGGTGTCCGCCTCGTCCATCAGACCGCCGACCGCCCGCCGCACGAGCTGCCCGCCCACCGAGAGGATGTGCGCCGCGACGACGAGGGCCACGGCCGCGTCGATCCAGGCCCATCCGGTGAGCCACACCGCCCCGAGCCCACCCAGCACGGCCGCGCTGGTCGCCACGTCGCTCAGCAGGTGACGGCCGTCCGCCTCGAGGGCGATCGAGTCGAGCTCGCGGCCGAGACGCAGCAGGTAGAGCCCGACAGCGCCATTGCCCAGCGAGGCCAGCAGGACCAGGAGCACCCCGACGTCGAGGGCGACGGGGCCGGTGCCGCTCAGGAGTCCGCGAATCG
>JANQRO010000375.1 GCA_028284525.1 Myxococcota bacterium
ATCCCGGTGGCGCTCACGGTGCACAACCACCTGAGCACCTCCGCCGCGCGCGCCGAGCAGTGGCGACAGCGTCTGAGCCCGCGGGCGGTCGAGGGTCTCGCCCACGAAGCCGACCACGTCGTGGCGGTCTCGCGGGGGGTCGCCCAGGATCTCGCCGCGCGCAGCGGGCTGCCGCGGTCGCGGATCACCACGATCTACAACCCCGTAGTCACCCCGGAGCTGTGGAAGCGCGCCGACGAAGCGCCCGGTCATCCGTGGTTCGAGACGGGCCCCCCCGTCGTGCTGGCGGTCGGCAAGCTCAAGGCACAGAAAGACTTCGCGACGCTGGTTCGGGCCTTTGCCCGCTTGCGCGCGCGGCGCCCCGCGCGTCTCGTCATCCTCGGCGAGGGACCCGAACGGGAGTCGCTCCGCGCCCTCGCCGCGGGTCTCGGTGTCGGGCGGGACGTCGATCTCCCGGGCTTCCGCGACAACCCCTTCGCCCTGATGCGTCGCGCCGGGGTCTTCGCGTTGTCCTCGGCCTGGGAGGGCTTCGGGAACGTCCTGGTCGAGGCGATGGCGTGTGGGGCGCCGGTGGTGAGCACGCGCTGTCCGAGCGGACCCGAGGAGATCCTGGCGGGGGGGCGCTTTGGTCGTCTCGTGCCCGTGGGCGACCCCGCCGCGCTCGGTGACGCCCTCGATGCCACCATCGACTCCGCCCCCGACCGGTCTATCTTGCAGCGCCGGGCCCGGGCCTTCTCGCGGGACGCGAGCGTGCGCCGCTACGAGGAGCTGCTCTTTCCCGGGCCCGGATAGCGCGGCCAAAGTCGGCCCACGCGACGGGTCGCGCTGCCCCCACCGGCCGCAGCGGGAGCGCGGTCGTCACGGGCGCGCGGACGGGGAGACCACGACGGATGGGAACGGGCGACGCGGCGACCAGAGCGGAGAAACGGGCGCGGCTCGCCCACCCGATCGAAACCGGCGCGCTGGTCGGTGCGCGCTGGAGTCCCTACGGGTTCGATCCGCGTCCGCTTCCCGCGGCGGAGCTGCGCTCGCTCCTCGAAGCGGCGCGCTGGTCGCCCTCCTCCTACAACGAGCAGCCCTGGCGACTCGTCGCCGCGCGCCGCGAAGACGGCGAGCCCTTCGAGCGTCTGCTCGGCTGTCTGGTGGAGTTCAACCAGAGCTGGGCGCGTCACGCCTCGGCCCTCGTCCTCGGCGTCGTCGTGCGGCGCTTCGCCGGGCGCGACGCGGACAACCCCGCCGCCGAGCACGATCTCGGGCTCGCGACCGCACACCTCATGCTCGAGGCGACGGCGCGGGGGCTCTCGACCCACGCCATGATCGGGATCGACGCCGGGCGCGCTCGCGCCGCCTTCGCGATTCCCGACGGCTTCGACCCGCTCACGGCGATCGCGATCGGCTACGCCGGGACGCCGGGCGATCAGCCCGACAAGCTGCGCGATCGCGACGCCGCGCCGCGGGATCGCAAACCCCTCGCCGAGTTCGTCTTCGGCGGCGAGTGGGGCCGTCCCGCGCCCTGTCTCGAGGATTGACCCGCCCACCCCGGAGGCCCCTTGTCCTACGACACCCTGCTCTTCGAGGTCCGCGACGGCGCGGCGCACATCACGCTGAACCGGCCCGATGCCTACAACGCGATCGACCTGGCCACCTGCAACGACTTGATGGCGGCGGCGATCCGCTGCGACGAAGACCCGGAGATTCGCGCGGTCGTCCTCACCGGAGCGGGCACGGTCTTCAGCGTAGGGGGGGACATCCCGAGCTTCGTCGCCGCCGGCGACGACCTCGCGCCGCTCACCAAGCAGATGACCGTCGGGCTCCACGCCGCGGTGTCGCGCTTCGCGCGGATGGACGCTCCGCTGATCGCGGCGGTGAACGGTGTGGCGGCGGGGGGCGGTCTCGGTCTGGTGTGCTGTGCCGACATCGCGATCGCCGCCGAGTCGGCGCGCTTCTCGAGCTCCTACACCAAGAACGCGCTCTCCCCCGACACCAGCACGACCTACTTCCTCCCGCGTCTGGTGGGATGGCGCCGTGCCCAGGATCTGGTGCTCACCAACCGCGTGCTCAGCGCGGCCGAGGCGCTGGAGTGGTCGCTGGTGACCCGGGTCGTCCCCGACGCCCAGCTCGCCGAGACCGCCGGCGACCTCGCCACCCAGCTCGCCGCCGGCGCCACCCGCGCCTACGGTGCCGCCAAGGACCTGCTGCTCCGGAGTGCCGCGGAGACCCTGGAGACCCAGATGGAGCTCGAGGCCCGACGCATCGGTGAGATGGCGCACACCGAGGACGTGCGCGAGGGCATCCGCGCCTTTCTCGACAAACGGCAACCGGCGTATCGGGGCCGCTAGGCGCGCGCGGATCGCGGTGTGCCGCCACCCCGAGACCGCGTTCAGCCCGCGTTCCGGTCGGTCGATGTCGGGGGGATGGGCCGGATGAGGGACGCGCTCGGTTGGATCGAAGAGCAGGAGCCGGCGCTGTGTCGCCGCATCGCCGCCTGGGCCGAGATCTCGAGCGGCACCTTCGACCGGGACGGAATCCACGAGCTCGGGGAATCCGTCGAGGCCTTGGCCGCACCCCTGTGCGATCGCGTCGAACGCGTTCCCCTGGCCCCCTTCGAGACCGTCGACGACGACGGGACCCGGGTCTCGACCCCACTCGGTGACGCGTGGATCTACCGTCGTCGTCCCGACGCGGCGCGGCAGGTCCTGCTCGCGGTGCACCTCGACACGGTCTTCGGGGTCGATCACCCCTTTCGCGCGGTCACGGGCCCGGTGACGGACGACCCGGAGCTCCCCGGGCGCCGGATCCTGCGCGGCCCCGGGGTGTGCGACGCGAAAGGCGGGCTGGCCCTGTTGTGGGCGGCCCTCGAGGCCTTCGAGCGCGAGCGTCCCGACGACGCGACGGGGTGGACGGTGCTCCTCAATCCCGACGAGGAGATCGGCTCCCCCGGCTCTGCGCCGCTCCTCGCCGCCGAGGCCCAGGACGCCGACTTCGGCCTCGTCTTCGAGCCGGCGCTCCCCGACGGCGCCCTCGCCGGCGCGCGCAAGGGCTCGGGCAACTTCCAGCTCGTGGCACGTGGACGCGCGGCCCACGTCGGACGCGCCTTCGACGAGGGGCGCAGCGCGATCCACACCCTCGCGGCGCTCGTGCACCGTCTCGCCGTCTACGGAGCCGAGACGCCCGGCGTCATCGCCAACGTCGGCTTCTTGCGCGGCGGGGGGGCGGTCAACGTCGTGGCGGACTTCGCGATCGCGCGTTGCAACGTGGGGGTCGACGACGCCGAGGCGCAGACGCGCGTCGAGACCCTCCTGGCCGCGTGGTGTGCGGAGGCCGGGGCGCGGGACGGCGTCGAGGTGGAGCTCCACGGGGGGTTCGCGTCGCCGCCCAAGCCCCTCGCTCCCGGCGCGCGGCAGATCCTCGATGCCCTGACGCGCTGCGCAGAGCCCCTCGGTATCGCGATCGAGACCCGCGACACGGGCGGCGTCTGCGACGGCAACAAGCTCGCGGCCGCCGGGCTGCCCAACGTCGACACCATGGGCCCGGTCGGTGGCAACATCCACAGCGAGCGGGAATATCTCGACCTGGACTCGCTCGTTCCGCGGGCCCAGCTCGTGGCCTCGCTGCTCCTGGGCTTTGCGCGGGGCAGCCTCGAGCTCCCGCGCAGACAGAGGAAACGATGAGCCCGACACGTCTCGCCGCCGACGTCTTCGCCGCCGACCCGGCGGTGCAGGAGGCGAAGAAGACCCTTCTCGAGACGCTGGTGCGTCACCAGGAGGGTCTCACGGGAATCCGCGCCGCCGACCCCGAGCGGGCCGCGAGCTACCGCCGGACCCTCGAGAGCTTTGGCGGCCAGCGGGGGGGCTCGCTCTTCTACCCCTACCTCGGGAGCGGGCTGGGACGCGGGGCGCTGGTGGAGCTCGACGACGGGAGCGTGAAGCTCGACCTGATCGGCGGGATCGGTGTCCACTACTTCGGCCACAGTCACCCGGGGCTCGCCGCCGCGCTCCTCGACGCGGCGCTCTCCGACACGGTGATGCAGGGGAACCTCCAGCAGAACACCGAGTCGGCGGAGCTGGTGGCCGCGCTCCTCGCCCTCGCCAACCAGCCGACGGGGGTGGAGACCACCGGTGGAGCCGTCCCCGGGACGCCACTGGCCCACGCCTTCCTCACGACGAGCGGCGCCACGGCCAACGAGAACGCCATGAAGATCGCGTTCTGCGCGCGCCAGCCCGCCGACCGGCTGCTCGCGTTCTCCGGGTGCTTTGCCGGGCGCACCCTGGCCCTGGCCCAGGTCACCGACACGCCGGCCTACCGGGCGGGGCTTCCGCGGGCCCTCGAGGTGGACTTCGTGCCCTTTTACGACGCCACCCACCCCGCCGAGAGCACCGCGCGTACCCTGCGGCGACTCGACGAACACCTCGCCCGCCACCCGGGGCGACACGCCGCCATGGTGATCGAGCTCGTCCAGGGGGAGGGGGGCTACTACCCGGGGAGTAGCGAGTTCTTCACGGCGCTCTGCGAGCGGCTGCGCGAACACGAAGTGGTGGTGTGGTTCGACGAGATCCAGACCTTCGGTCGCACGCCGCGGCCCTTCGCCTTTCAGCATTTCGGCCTCGGGGCCTACGCCGATCTGGTGACGGTGGGGAAGACGAGCCAGGTGTGCGCGACGCTCTTCGCGGCGTCGCTCGCGCCGCCGCCCGGTCTCGTGAGCCAGACTTTTACCGGCAGCAGCTCGGCGATCGCGGCGGCGCGCTACGTGGTCGCGCGTTTCTCCGACGGCGATCTCTTCGGCCCGGAGGGCCGCGTGGACCAGGTGGCGCGGCGCTTCGCCGCCGGCTTCGACGCGATCGCGGCGCGACACCCCGGTTGGCTGCGGGGACCCTACGGGCTCGGCGCCATGGTGGCGGCGACCCCCTTCGACGGGCGCGCCGAGACCACCCGCGCACTGCTCTACGCCCTCTACGAGCGGGGCGTCATCGCGTTCTCCACGGGGGGGCGGATCGCCCGGCTGCGCTTCCTGCCCCCGGTGGCCGTGATTCGCGACGACGA
>JANQRO010000327.1 GCA_028284525.1 Myxococcota bacterium
CAGTCGATGGGCGCGCCCGCTCGCGACGAGCCCACGGCACACCCCGTCGAGGTCGCGAAGCGGGCGCCCGACGCCCCGCGCGATCAGCCCGGCGCACCAGCGTTCGAGACCGCGTTGGGGAGCGGGGCTGATCGCGCGGGGCGTCGTGCGCCCGCTTCGCGACCTCGACGGGTTGTGCCGTGAGCTCGTCGCGAGCGGGCGCGCCCATCGACTGGAAGACGTGCTCCGCGAGCCCCGTGTCCTCGAGCGCCCGGTGACGCCGCTCCGCGAGGCGGCCGGCGCCGCGCAGCGGGTGCGAGCGCTCTTCGAGTCCCGTGCCCGCCCCGCCTAGGGTCGCCCTCGTCCTCTCCGGGGGCGGAGCCCGCGGCGCCTACGAAGCGGGGGTGCTCCGCTACCTCTCGGAGGAGCTCCCGCAGCGCCTGGGCCGGTTCCCGCGCTTCGCGATCCTGTGTGGCTCGTCGGTGGGCGCCATCCACAGCTGTTTTTGGGCGTCGCGCGCGCGGGCCGACGCTCACCCGGGCCAGGCGCTGGCAGACCTGTGGCGCGGACTGCGGGTGCGCAACGTGGTGTCCCTGCGCCCGCGCGAGCTTCTCGCGGCGCCGTTTCGCGCAATGGGCTGGGGGCGCAGGAGCCGCGCGCGGAGCGACCGACTCTACGGGTTCTTCAACACCCGCGCCCTCGAAGAGATCGTCCAGCGCGAGATCCGGTGGACGGCGATCTCCGAGCACCTGCGGGCGGGCCATATCGAGTCGGTGAGCGTCGCCGCCACCGAGGTCGCGACAGGGCGGATCGTGAACTTCGTCCAGTCGGTGCGGGGGCCGGGTGGCGCCCCGCCCTGGTCCCACGACGCCGCCCTCGTCGCGAGACGGACCCGGTTGCGGCCGCAACACGCCCTGGCGTCGGCGGCGATCCCGGTGTTCTTCCCCGCGGTGCGCATCGGCCGCAGCTTCTACGTGGACGGCGGGCTACGCCTCAACACGCCCCTCGCTCCCGCCCTGCGCCTCGGGGCCGACCGCGTGCTGGTCGTGTCGTTGAGCCAAGCACCGGAGCGGCTGCCCGTCGCTCGCGAAGGCCGCGAACGCGCGCTTCCGACGGCGGCCTTTCTCTACGGCAAAGTGTTGAACGCGCTCCTGATCGACCACATCGAGCGCGACCTCGCCCAGATGCGCGTGATCAACGCCCTTCTGGAGGCCGGGAGCGACGCCTTCGGCCCCGAGTTCCTGCCGCGGATCTCCGCCGCCGTCGCCCAGGAGCGCGGCCGGGGCTTCCGGCCGATCCGCGAGCTGGTGATCCGGCCCTCCCGCGACCTCGGCGAGATGGCGGGGGACGCCGCAGCCGCCGTGCCCCGATCGACCCTTCCGTGGTGGGCCCGCGCCCTGATGCGATCCTTCGGGTCGAGCGTCGAGGCGGACACCCTCTCCTATCTCTACTTCGACCGCAGCTACACCGAAGGGCTCGTGGACCTGGGCGCCGCGGACGCGCGACGCCGGGAGGACGAGTTCGTGGCGTTCTTCGAGAGCGCGGCGTGACCGAGGCGCTCGACCCCGAAATGCGACGCCACCCGGCGCTCCGCGCCGCGCGACGCCTGGTGGTGGGCGTGGTCGGGGGTACCGTGCTCTTGGCGGGTCTGGCCCTGCTGGTCCTGCCCGGACCCGCGGTCGTGGTGATCCCGCTCGGCCTGGCGATCCTGGCCACCGAGTTCGTGTGGGCGCGACGCTGGCTCGAGAGCGCCCGCGAGCGCATCGCGTGGAGCGAGCCGGCGACCGAGGCGGAGCCGCCGGCGGGCGAGAGGGTTGCGGCCCCCGTGATGGCGGGCGCCCGCGGCGGCGAGGATGCCTTTCTGCGGGCGACCGGGGCGCCGCAACGGGCGC